>JBASRI010000480.1:0-4446 GCA_049273755.1 Thermoanaerobaculia bacterium | reverse complement strand
CTGCTGCCCTCGATTCTGGCGACGGCGCGTTTCCTCGACGCGTCGGGCTACCGGGAGCTCCGGCGCGGCCTGGGGGGCTCCTACGCCCTGCCGCTCCGGCACCTGCGCCTCTACTTTCTGCCCGACTACTACGGCACTCCCCGGAGCGACGATTACCGCGGCGTGGGGTGGATCCCCGGGGACAACTACATGGAAACCGCCGCCGGCCTCGGTCTGGCCGCGGCCGCTCTGGCGTTTCTGGGCCTCGCGGCGCTCCGGCGCCGCCGGGAAGCCGTCTACGCCGCGATTCTGGGAGCGGCGGTCGCGCTTCCGCTCTACGCGGGAGGGGCGATTCTCTCGGCCGTGGGCCGCCTGCCGCTTCTGGACATCAGCCTCTTCGCGCGAGCCAAGATCCTGATCGTCCTCGGCGTGGCGATCCTCGCTGCCTGTGGCATGGAGGCGCTCGAGAGGCTCTCGGGCAGGAACGAGGTCTCCCGGCTCTGCACGCGGACCGTTCCGTTTCTCATCGCCGTGCCGCTGGCTTTTCTCGCCCTCGACTTCTACCCGGAGTGCCGCCCCGCCGACGCGGTCTTCCGCGACACCCCCGGGATCGCGCGGCTGCGGGAGCTGTCGTCCGGAGGCCAGCGCTTCGCCGCCACCGGCTGGACCCTGATGCCCAACGTCTCCGAGCCTCTCGGCCTCGAAGACGCGCGCGGGCATTTCCTGCTCGAGGAGCGGTACCGCCGGCTCGTGACGGCGGCGGATCCCAATGCGTTCGGCGGCTACGGCACGTACCTCGCGTTCGACCCGCTGTCGCTGGACCCGTCTTCGCCCGTGCTCGATCTTCTGGGGGTGCGCTTCCTCGCGGCGCCGCCCGGCGTTCTCTCGCCCGTGGGACCCGGGGTCGAAGCCCGCGACTCGGCGACCTTTCACCTTCCGGGCACGCCGGTGCGCGCCACGACCGCGCAGCTTGCGCGCGTCTACGCCGGGGCCGACATGACGCTCTTCGAGCGTCCGGCGGCGTTTCCGCGCTTCCGCCTCGTCGCCGGGACGCTCTCCGGCGGGGTCGAGGAGGTGCGCGCAGCGCAGCGCGCGACGCTCGCCGACAGCGTCTTTCTGGCGCCGGAAGCAAACGCGCGGCTTTCTTCGAGCCCGGCGGAGCGCCGCGCGGACGGACGCGTTCGAATCGCGGCACTGTTGCCCGAGCGTTTCGCCCTGGAGACCGAGACCCGGGCGCCCTCCATCCTCGCCACTTCGCAGAAGGCGTTCGCCCCCTACTGGCGGCTCTTCCTGGATGGACGCGAGATCGAAGCCCTCGACGTCAACGGGCTCTTTCTCGGCCTCGAGGTTCCGGCCGGGTCCCACCGCATCGAGGGACGCTTTCTCGTGCCCCGCGCCGAGATCGCGGTCTCGCTCGCCGGCCTCCTCGCACTCGCCGCGACTATGATGTGGGCCGCCCGAAAACCTGCGCGCGCATGAAGCTCGTCATCCAGATTCCCGCTTTCAACGAAGAAGCGACGATCGGAAAGGCGATCGCGGCGTTGCCGCGGAGGGTGGCCGGGTTCCAGAGCGTCGAGATCCTCGTCGTGGACGACGGCTCGACGGATCGTACGGCCGAGCTCGCGCGCCAGGCCGGCGCGGACCGCGTGGCTTCGCACACCACCAACCGCGGTCTCGCGGAGACGTTCTCGACCGGCCTCCGCGAGGCGCTCGCGATGGGCGCCGACGTCATCGTGAACTTCGACGCCGACCTCCAGTACGAACCGGCCGACGTCCCGGCGCTCACGGCGCCGATCCTCGAGGGCCGCGCGGACTTCACCGTCGGCGACCGCGGCCCGGGAGAGCTCGCCCACTTCTCTGCGGGGAAGCGGCTTCTCCAGCGCGCGGGAAGCTGGGTCGTGCGCCAGGCTTCGGGTGTGGAGATCACCGACGCGGCGTCGGGCTTCCGCGCCATTTCTCGCGACGCCGCGCGCCGCATCAACGTCTTCTCGAAGCTGACCTACACGCTCGAGACGCTCATCCAGGCCGGCTACAAGGGCCTGCGCGTCGCCTCGGTGCCGGTGCGCGCGCACCCGCCGGTGCGGCCTTCCCGCCTCTTCACGTCGACGACGAAGTACGTCCTGCTCCAGGGCGCCAACGTCCTGCGTATTACGGCTCTTTACAAGCCGCTGAAGATGCTCTCGGTCGCGGCCGCCCTCTTCGTCGCGGCGGGCGTGGCGCTGGGGCTGCGGTTTCTGGCCTTCTACTTCTTCGGGGAGAACCCGGGGGGGCACGTCCAGTCGCTGATCCTGGCCGCCGTTCTGATCGTGGTCGGGTTCCAGACGTTTCTGATCGCGCTCCTGGCGGACCTCGTCGCCGTCAACCGCCGCTTGCTGGAGGAGATGCGTTTGAACGAAACGGACGGCAGAGAGCGGATCTAGCCAGAGGATCGGCGGTCTGCGGTCTGCGGTCTGGCCCTACGCCCAGTCCCCGGCCTTGCGCGACATCACCGGCGCGCCTTCCAGGAACGTCAGGATCGCCTTGTGGTTCTCGGCGACGGCGAAGAGGATGCGGTCCTCCTTGCGGGCGAACTTCCTCTCGATCGCGACCTCGAACTGCCGGAGCAGCGGATCGAAAAAGCCGACGATGTTGGCGATGACGATGGGCTTGCCATGGATGCCCATCTGCTTCCAGGTGATCATCTCGATGATCTCTTCCATCGTGCCGAAGCCGCCCGGGAAAGCGACGAACCCGTCCGAGAGATCGAACATGAGCTGCTCGCGCTCGTGCATGGAGCTGACGACTTTCAGCTCCGTCAATCCCCGGTGCGCCGACTCGCGGCCCTCGAGAGCCTTCGGGATCACGCCGACGACTTTGCCTCCGGCCTTGAGAACTTCATCGGCGAGGGCGCCCATCAGGCCGCGCGAAGAACCGCCGTAGATCAGCCGGACGCCGCGCGCGGCGATCTCGCGTCCGAAGGCGCGGATCTCGGCCTCGATGACCGGCTCCGTCGTGGGGCTCGAGCCGCAATAGACGCAGATGCTCTTCAGATCCATGAGCTCGCATCTTACCCTCGCGCGTCTCCCGAGCGCGAGGACGCTGGACGCCCCCAAGCGGATCGCTTGACAGGGGCCCCGGGGAGCGAATCAAATGACGCGGGGAGCCCCCATGTTGACGAACCCTCAGTCCGGAACCAACGTCCACGAGATTGCCGACGGGATCTTCCGCATCAACACGCCCCTCTCCGTCGTGCCTGGCGGGTTCTCGTTCAACCAGTACCTCATCGCGGACGAGGAGCCGCTGCTGTTCCATACCGGGCTGCGGCGGACGTTTCCCCTCGTGCGGGAGGCGATCGAGCGGGTCATGCCGGTCGAACGGCTCCGCTACGTCGCCTTCTCCCATTTCGAGTCCGACGAGTGCGGCGCGCTGAACTCTTTCCTCGCCGCCGCGCCGCGCGCGGTTCCGCTGTGCGGCCGGATCGCCGCGATGGTCTCGGTGGAGGACTTTGCGGATCGGCCGCCGCGCCCGCTCTCCGACGGCGAAACGCTGTCCCTGGGCAAGCACGAAGTCCGCTGGATCGACGCCCCTCACGTCCCGCACGCCTGGGAGTGCGGGTTCCTGATGGAGAACCGGACCCGGACGCTGCTCTGCGGCGACCTGTTCACCCAGGGCGGCGTGGGCGAGGTTCCCGTCACGGAATCGGACATCCTCGGCCCGAGTGAGGCCTTTCGGAAGCCGATGGACTACTACTCGCACTCCAAGAACGCCGGGCCGATCCTGGAGGCGATGGCGGCGCAGAGCCCCACGACCCTCGCCTGCATGCACGGCAGCGCCTGGAAGGGCGACGGCTCGGCTCTGCTTCGCGAGCTCGCTCGCGCGCTCGCCGCCGCCTAACTTCCACCGAAGCGGCTCCCCGGCGCCTCGACCGGGATGCCCTTCCGGCACAGCGGGCATTCCGCCTCGGGCCACGAAGGCACCGAGAGCGAGAGCAGCGACCGCGCCGGCACGGCGAAGGCGCGGGCCGGCAGACCCCGATCCACGATCGACCCGACGGCCACGACCTTGCCCCCGGCCGCTTCGACGGCCGCGGCGGCTTCCCGCGTGCTCTTGCCGGTCGTGAGGACGTCCTCGATCACGACGACCGGCTCTCCGGGCTCGACCGCGAACCCCCGGCGCAGCGCGAACGCGCCGTCCTTGCGCTCGACGAACATGGCACGCACCCGCAGAGCCCGCGCCGTCTCCTGCCCGATGACGACGCCTCCCAAAGCCGGCGAGACCACCGCCCGGGCGCCGAACTCCGACAGCTTCGCCGCGAGCTCCCGGCCGGCCTGCTCCGCGCGGTCCGGCCACATCAGGAGCCGCGCGCACTGGAGATAGCGGTCCGAGTGCAGTCCCGAGGAGAGGCGAAAGTGGCCGGTCAGCAGCGCCCCTGTTTCTTCGAAGTCCTTCAAGGAGATCACGGCGCGATTCTACAGTTCCCCCCGGTCT
>JBASRI010000475.1:0-1687 GCA_049273755.1 Thermoanaerobaculia bacterium | reverse complement strand
CGACCGGTCGGGCCCCGGCTGCTTCTCGCCGTCAACGCGCTCGGATACGCGGCGCTCGCCTGGACCGCGGCGCGCCTGCTCCTCCATCTCGGTCGGGGCGGGAGCTTCGAGCGGGCCGGAGCGTCGTGGCTCTTTTCGAAGCGATGGGGCGTGGCGGCGGTGAAGCTCGCCGCAGTCGGCGTGGTGGCCGGAGGCGTGTGGGAACTCTGGCAGGGAGTGCGCGGCCGCCTGCCGTTCCGCCGCGACCTATTGCCGCGCGCCTTGGTACGCCTGCTCTCCGGGTCCGCGCGCTTCGGCCTCTTGTCGAGAGGGCTCGTGCTGGGCGCGTTCGGCTTTTTCCTCTTCCGCGCGGCCGAGGAGCTCAAACCCGCGCGCGTGCCTACCCTCGGAGGCGCGCTCCAGGCGTTCGCGCATACCGCGCTGGGCCCCGTGGTCGTGGGGGTCATCGCGATCGGGCTGTGCGCCTACGGCCTTTACCTCTGGACTCTGGTGCTCCTGAAGCGGCGCGTCTAGAGCGGGTCTAGTTCAGGCCCAGCCACTGGCGGAGGATCCGCCCGACACTCTCGGCGGCGGGAGGGTCGAGGTTGGAAAGGACGACGACCGTGTAGCCGGTGTCGAGGTCGGTCTCGAGGACCGCGTTGACGCCGTCGGTTCCGCCGGCCGTGCCGCGACCGCCGGAGCGTCTGCGGGGTGTGCGCGCGGGTGTCACGCTCCCTCCGGCGGGCGGCTTCGACCTGTCCGAGAAGTACCAGTCGGTGAGGTCTGGGGACAGGAGCTTCTCGTTGCGCATCGCCTGATCGAAGCGCAGGAGGTCTTCGGCGGTCGAATAGCCGCCTCCCGCCGAGCTCGATCGGGCGGGCAGCACATAGATGTTGGGCCGCGGCTCCGTCTTCTCCCCGCCCGCGCGGGCGGGCTCGCGCGTGTAGCCCACCGCGCGATTCGGGACGACTGCGTCCTGTGGGTACGCGTCGCTGTCCTTCATGCCGGCGGGCGCGAACACGTGCTGCCGCACGTAGTCGTGGTAGCTCTCACCGGAGAGCTTCTCGACGATGAGGCCCAGCACGATGTAGCCCGCGTTCGAGTACCGGCGGCTCGTGCCGGGCTCGAAGAGGAGCGGGTCGGAGGCGAAGAGCGGGAGAAAGTCGGACAGCGTGCGCAGCCGATCCTTGGGCGTGGCGTCGTAGCGCTCGCCGAAGAAATCGCCCAGACCCGAGCTCATCGTCAGAAGCTGCTGGATCGTGATCTTGTCGGCGGCCGGCGACGCATAGTCCGGCAGGTGCCTGCGGATCGTGTCCGTGAAGGAGAGCTTGCCCTGCTCGGCGAGCTGCGCGATCGCGACCTGCGTGAAGGCTTTGTTGATCGAGCCGAGATTGAACTTGGTGTCGGGGCGGTTGGGCACGCCGAAGTCGCGCTGGGCGAGCCCCACGGCCTCGTGGAAGAGCGGCTTGCCGTCGCGCGCCAGCAGCACGACGCCCGAGAACTCGCCGGAGGCCGAGCGGGCCCGAAGGAGCTCACGGGCAGCCGCGACGACCTCGTCGTCGGAGCCCTTCTTGCTCTGGCGGGACGCGCCCGGTCCCTGCGAGTCGTCGAAGCGCAGCCCCAGGATCCCGAAGGGCGGTCCGGGCTCGAGCCGGAGGACGATCTCGATCCAGCCGCCACTCTTTTTCGAGCGCGCGAGGAACGAGAT
>JBASRI010000455.1:0-11638 GCA_049273755.1 Thermoanaerobaculia bacterium | reverse complement strand
CCGAGACGCCGGCCGCCGCCGCGCCGCGTCCTGCCGGAATCGCAACGGCGACCGAGCGCCCCTACGACGTCTGGAGGCGCATGGCGGTCCGCTCGCTCGTGGGGCTCTCCGTGAGTCCGTCCGGCAGCACCGTGCAGGTCGGGGTGGACGGAGGCGACGTGGTGGGGCGGCTCCACTGGCTCGCGGCCGGCTCATTCGGGAATGCGGCCGGCCCGCGTGGCGGAGCGCTCGCGGCGGCGTGGCGGAGCTCGGCGCTGGAAGCTTCCGGCACGCTCTTCTCGGCGATCGAGAAACCCGGGAGCCAGAGCCTCGCGCCGCGGCCCGAGCTCGACCAGGAACGCACCGGCGGATATCTCGGGCTCTCGTGGGGCCGCCCGTTCTTCTGGGGCGCGGTGCACGCCGAGGCCGGCGGGGGAGCCACGCGGGTCGAGGCGTTTTCCTCCGGCGACCGCTTCTGGCGCTCGCTCGGCACCACGCTGGCCCGCGTATCGTTCCGCCACACGCGCGGCGGGTTCGGATTCGGGCTGGACGCCGAGGCGCTGGGATCGGCCGGGACGACCGACGATCGGTTCTGGAGCCAGGGTGCCGGCGGCGCGCGCCTCTCCGGCCTGACTCCGTTCGCGAGCTTGGCCGCCGGCGTTCGGACCGGCGCAACGGGGGGCTCGCCGACCGTGTTCGACCTCTTCTCGATCGGCGGCGCGCCCGCGACGATCCTTCCCGCGGGTCTCGACCGAAACCGGATCGAGAGCCCGGCCCTGCCGGCCGCTGTCCAGCTGGGAGAGCGATTCGAGTCGTTCCGGTGCGAGATCGAGGTCGAGGCGGTTCCTCTGGTCTTCTACGGCGAGTGGCTGCGCGCGTGGCACGCGGGCGCAGACCGGCCGCCCGCGGTCCGCGTCACGGGGGCGGAGGTGCGGCTCGAGCGCCTGATCCCGCCCGACGTGGATCGACGGCTGACCCTGCGCGTGGGACTCGGCTACGTCTCGAGCAACGCGCCGCGCATCCGGGCGACGCGGGGATATGCGGCGCTGGTTTATCGGCCGTAGCCGCAGCGAGCGCCGCTCGCACCGGCGACGCGCTCAGTCCTGGAAGTACTGCCGCGCGAAGACCAGCCCCTTGCGCGAGGCCAGCTCCACTTCGATCGTGTGGTCGCCGCGCGTCGAGCCGTGCGGCTTGACGAAGACGAGGACGTAGCGGCCGGAGATCGCCTTGCGCACGAGCTCCATCGCGAGCGCCGGGAAGACGTTCGTCTTCTCGTACCTGCCGCCGGTGATGTCCGAGATCTGTCGCAGGTAGCCCTCCAGGGAATGGTAGTCGGCGTCGGCCACGTCGAGCGTGAAGATGTTGATGCGCGCCTGGGCCATCGCGGAGATCGCGTTGTTCCAGGCGTACCGCTCGGCGGCGATGGGACCGGTCAGTCCGCCGACGGTGCCCAGGCCCCAGCCGAAGTAGAGCATCGACTTGCCGCCCGGGATCGGCTCGACGGCCCGCGCGAGCAGCTCCAACGCGCGCTCGGGAGTCGCGGCCTTCTTCGCCGCGGCAAAGTCGAAGTAGCGGGCGATCGACGGCCGGCTGGCAGGGTCGGACTCGGGCGGAGGCGACGTGCGGATCGCCGCGTTGATGGCCCGGGACAGCCTGGCCCGGTCCGACGTGAAGTCCTGACGGAGCTTGAGCTGCGAGTCGTAGGACGCCACGGCGACGCGGTCAGTCGGGAGCAGCGTGTCGAGAAAGAGGCGCGCCTGGAGAGCGTTGCGCATCAGGCCGGTCAGCCTCGTCGATTGGCTCGTGTCCGTCTGGAAGAACATGAGGATCAGGCGCCCCGGCGGCGCGTCCGTACGGAAGCGCTCCGCTTCGTTGGTCTCGGCCCCCATCAGCGCGGACGTATCGTTCTCGGGCGTGTCCGCAGGTACCCACTCGGCGGATTCGAGATACACCCGCTTTCCGTCCACCTTCACTCGAAAATCCGCGGGGACGAGGTCCGGAATGGGGTTGCCGTCGGAACCGACGACGTGCGCGTCGATGACGACCCGCTCGACGACCACCTCTTCCCGGACGGCGCCCTGCCTGTCCTGCGGCTCCTGGGCGGACGCGAACGGCGCCGCCGCGACGAGGAGGAAAGCGAGCGGGGCCCGGCGTCTCACTGCGAAGCCACGCGCCTCCGGACACGGTTTCGCTCCGCCTCCCGGTCGAGGACGAAGCCTTTCACCCCGGACGCCTCGCCTCGCACGGAGACCTTCGGCTCCGTGTGGAACCCGCCCGGAAGCGCAAGGGCGCCCACGAGAAGAGGGCCGTTCGTGCTCACGGCAACAGGCTAGCGCAGAATGCTCTGGAGCGAATGGGGGGCTATCGGGGAAGCGCGAATCAATCCCGGATTCCGGCCCCTTTGTCCGGGGGCCGGTCCCCACACCGATAGAATCCGGCGGCTAGCTCCGATGACTCTTCCCGTCGGAACCCGTCTAGGGCCCTATGAGGTCGTCGCGCCTCTCGGCGCCGGCGGTATGGGGGAGGTCTACCGGGCGCGGGACACGCGGCTGGGCCGCGAGGTCGCGGTGAAGGTGCTGCCTGCGGCGGTGTCGTCTGACCCGGAGCGGCTCAAGCGCTTCGAGAAGGAAGCGCGGTCGGCCTCCTCGCTCAACCATCCCAACATCGTCACCGTGTACGACATCGGAGAGTCGGGCGGCGCCTCCTTCATCGCGATGGAGGTCGTGGACGGTCAGACTCTGCGCGACATCCTGGCCGAAGGCGCGTTGCCGCCGAAGCGGCTTCTGACGATCGCCGCGCAGGTGGCCGACGGCCTGGCCAAGGCGCACGGGGCCGGCATCGTGCACCGCGACCTGAAGCCCGAGAACGTTATGGTCACGCGCGACGGCCTCGTGAAGATCCTGGACTTCGGCCTCGCGAAGCTCACGCAGCCGGAAGACGCGGGCGAAGCGACGCAGTCGCCGACGGTCTCCGGCGCGACGGAGCCGGGGCTCGTGATGGGGACCGTCGGCTATATGTCGCCGGAACAGGCGCTGGGCAAGGCGCTCGATTTTCGGTCGGACCTGTTCTCGTTCGGATCGATCGTTTACGAAATGGCGACGGGCAAGCGCGCGTTCGCGCGTGGCAGCGCTCCCGAGACGCTCACGGCGATCATCCGCGACGAGCCCGAGCCCCTCGCGGCTCTGGCGCCGCTGACTCCCGCACCGCTGCGGCGAATCGTCGGGCGGTGCATCGCGAAGAGCCCCGACGATCGCTACGCCTCGACGCGCGACCTGTCACGCGATCTCCAGGACCTGCGGGAACATCTGACGGAAAGCTCGCAAGCGGAGGGGGTCGCATCCGGTGCGGCGCCGGCCTCTCTTCCTGCGAGACGGTGGCGTCCGATGCTGCTGGCGGCCGGGGCCGTCGTTCTCGGACTCCTGCTTCTCGGATCCTGGAAATGGCTGCATCCCGGCTCCAGGCCCTCGGAAGCCTCAGGACGGAACCGCTCGATCGCCGTGCTCCCCTTTCAGAACTTCGGCGTCAAGGGCGAGGATGACTATTTCGCCGACGGGATGACCGAGTCGCTCATCACCGATCTCACGAAGATCCCGGGGGTACTGGTCATCGCGCGAAATAGCGTCTTCCAGTACAAGGGGCGGGTGGTCGACGTCAAGACGGTCGGCAAGGAGCTCGGCGTCAACTATGTTCTCGAGGGGAGCGTCCAGCGCGCCGGTGACCGGGTCCGTTTGAACGCCCAGTTGATCGATGTGGCGACGGGCTACCACCTCTGGGCCGACCGTTACGACCGGGATATGAAAGACCTCTTCGTCCTTCAGGACGACATCTCCGCGAACATCCTGGCCGCGCTGAAGATGAAGCTGACGGAGCCAGGCTCCGGACGCACCCCGTCGGCGCCGACGCAAAACCTGGACGCGTATGACGCGTACTTGCGCGCCAAGCACCTCAGCCGCAGCAGCGGGGGCGGGGACGACCAGGCGATACCCCTTTTCGAGAAAGCCATCGCGCTCGATCCCCGTTTTGCGCTCGCCCATGCAGGCCTGGCGCAGGCATACCGGGACAAGCTCTTCAATCGAGATCCCAGGAAGGAGTGGGAAGAGAGAGCCTTGGTCGAGGTCGAGAAGGCGCTTTCCCTGGACCCGAATCTGGCGGAAGCGTATTCCGCGCGCGGCCAGCTCGCCTGGACGCGGCTCAACAACTATCCTCACGAGAGGGCCGTGAGCGATTTGCGGCGAGCCATCGGTCTCGACCCGAGTCTCGTGGACGCGCACCGGTGGCTGGCTACCGTGTACTGGCATGTCGGACTCTTCGAAAAGGCCCTCGAGGCCGCGTCCGTCGTTGGAAAGCTCGATCCGGGAGAACAGTTTGTTCCGACAGGGCTGACCTACCTCCACTGGCAAAAGGACGATCTCGCAACCCAGCAGCTCGACAAGCTCCCTGACGCGGTCTGGGGTCAATGGAAGGCCCTGGCGCTCTTTCACCAGGGAAGAGATCGCGAAGCCTCGGCCCGGAACGAGGCGTTTCTCAAGACACATGCTCGGGAGGCTTTTCCGATGAGCGTCCGCGCTCTTCTCGCGGCCAGAAGCGGACAGGCCGCCAAAGCCGAAGAGCAGATCGCGCTCGCCATCCAGTACGACCGCGGCCTCTCCCACTTCCATCACGTCGAGTACAACATCGGAGTGGCCTACGCGCTGATGGGCAAGCCCCGACAGGCGGTGGAGTGGCTCGGGAAGTCCGCGGACCACGGTTTTCAGTGCTACCCGTACTTCGCGACGGACCGGAATCTCGCGGCTCTTCGCGGCGACCCCGGATACGAAGCGCTCCTGAGGAAAATGAAGTCCGAGTGGGAGCATTACCGGGACACACTCTGACGTGCGTCCCGGGAACTGATCACCCTACCGCGCGTCCTTGTAGACCTTTCCTTCCTTCATCACGAAGGCGACGTTCTCGAGGACCTTCACGTCCTGCAGCGGATCGCCCTGGACCGCGATCAGGTCGGCCCACTTGCCCGGCTCGAGCGAACCGATGTCGTCGCGGCCGATCAGCTCGGCCGCCGAGACCGTGGCCGAGCGGATCGCCTCCATCGGCGTCTGCCCGTACTTGACCTGCCACGCGAACTGGCGGGCGTTCAAGCCGTGCGGGTAGACGCTCGCGTCGGTCCCAAACGCGATCTTCACTCCCATCTGAACGGCCCTCTTGAAGTTCTGGCGTTGGATCTCGTCGCCCTCCGGCTGCTTGTCGGCGAAGTCCTGCGGAAACCCTGCCGCCTTGCCCTGGCGGATGTACTCGGCGTCGTAGATGTCGGCGACGAGGAAGGTCCCGTGTTCCTTCATGAGGCGCAGTCCCTCGTCGTCGTTGTAGGTGCCGTGCTCGATCGACGCCACGCCGGCCTTGACCGCCAGCTTGATCCCCTCGGTCGAGTGGGCGTGCGCCGCGACCTTGAGCCCCTTGTGCGACGCCTCCTCCACGGCGGCACGGAGCTCGTCGTAGGTGTACTCGACCGAGTGCGGGTTCGAGCCGTGGGCCAGGAAGGCGCCCGTCGCGAGCACTTTGATCAGGTCGACGCGGTGCTGCGCGATGTCCCGCACGCGCTGGCGCACCTGGTCTACGCCGTCGGCGATTCCGAAGCGTAGATCCCAGGGCAAGCCGATGTCGGGCGCGAGGTCGCCGGACATCGCCCCGCCGCCCCCCGTGATCGTCAGATATGCGCCCGCGACGAACATCCTGGGGCCCGGGAAATATCCTCTGGCGATCGCGTCGCGCATGGCGACGTCCACGAAGGCACGGTAGGTCCCGACGTCGCGGACCGTCGTAAAGCCGGCGTCGAGCGTGACCTTCGCGTTGGGGATCGACTCGAAGGCGCGCTGCGCCGAGGACGACTTGAGCTCGGAGAGGGGATCGGCGTCCTTGGCGTAGTCGCCCACGAGGTGCGTGTGGCAGTCCATCAACCCCGGAAGCACGGTCATTCCGGAAAGGTCGATCACTTTCGCTCCCGCCGGGACGGCGACCGACGGACCCACCGCCTTGACTCTGCCGCTCTCGACGACGAGGACGGCGCCCGGCACGACCCGTCCGGCCTTCGGATCGATCAGCCGTCCGGCCTTCACGGCGATCACCTCCCCGGCCGCTGCAGCGAACGGCACCGCCGCGAGAGCGAGGAAGACTAAGAAGACGGCGCGTCGGCGCATTTTCATCGGACGACCTTTCGCAGAATGCCGGGGATTCTACGGCGAATCTGGTTAGAATCCCGCGACACGAAACGATGACACTTGCGGCCGGCACTCGTCTGGGCCCTTTCGAGATCCTGTCGCCTCTGGGCGCCGGCGGGATGGGCGAGGTCTACCGCGCTCGCGACACCCGCCTGGGGCGCGAGGTCGCGATCAAAGTGCTCTCCGCCGAGTTCTCCGCCGACCCGGAGCGGCGCAAGCGGTTTGAGCAGGAGGCGCGCTCGGCCTCCGCGTTGAACCACCCCAACATCGTCACGATCCACGAGATCGGCTCGACCGACACGACGATCTACATCGCGATGGAGCTCGTCGACGGGAAGACCCTGAGGGAGATGCTTCACGATGGGGCCGTCCCGACACGCCGGCTGCTCGACCTCGCGTACCAGATCTCGGACGGCCTCGCCAAGGCGCATTCTGCCGGAATCGTCCACCGCGACCTGAAGCCCGAGAATGTCATGGTGTCCCGGGACGGCGCCGTCAAGATCCTGGACTTCGGCCTCGCGAAGCTGCTCAAGGAGCAGCCCGACCAGGTCTCGAACGCGCCGACGGCCCAGGCGACCCAGGCCGGAACCGTGCTCGGCACGGTCGGCTACATGTCGCCGGAGCAGGCCAGCGGAAAGCCGCTGGACTTCCGGTCCGACCAGTTCTCCCTGGGCTCGATTCTCTACGAGATGGCGACCGGGAAGCGGGCTTTCCATCGGGGCACGACCGCCGAGACGCTGACGGCGATCATCCGCGAGGAGGCCGAGCCTGTCGGCCAGATCAACGGCCACGTGCCGGGCCCGTTCCGCTGGATCATCGAACGCTGCCTCCAGAAGGATCCGGAGGAGCGCTACGCCTCGACCCGCGATCTGGCTCGGGACGTGCGGAGCGTGCGCGAGCATCTCTCGGAAGCTTCGGTGACGAGCGAGGTGTCCGGGAAGACCGCGGCTTCCGCCGCCCGCCGCAAGAGCCGCTGGCTCCCGGCGCTCTTCGGCGTCGCGGCGCTCCTGGCGGCGTTCGGGGCGGGTGTCTGGACGCAGCGACGCTTCGGCAAGACGTCGCCCCCGTCCTTCCAGCAGATCACCTTCGGGAGCGGCACGATCCACGCCGCGCGCTTCGCGCCCGACGGCCAGACGATCGTCTACAGCGCTGCCTGGGACGGTAATCCCCGCAAGCTCTTCCTCAAGCACCCTTCGAGTCCCGAGGCACTGCCTCTGGAGCTGCCGAGCGCGAACCTTCTGTCGATCTCTCCGTCGGGCGAGATGGCGATCGACGTCGACTGCCGTCTCACGCACCCGTCCGTGTGCGCGGGGACCCTGGCACGGGCGGCCCTGACGGGCGGAGCGCCCCGCGACGTGGCCGAGCACGTCCAGGAGGCCGACTGGGCGCCCGACGGCGCCAACCTCCTTCTCGTTCGGGACGTGGGCGGCAAGGCCACGATCGAGTTTCCGATCGGAAAGACTCTGTACGAGACGACCGGCTACATCAGCGACGCGCGCCTCTCCCGCGACGCCAAGCGGATCGCCTTCGTGGACCATCCGTATTCGCAGGACGACTCGGGCACCGTCGCCATTCTGGATCTCGGCGGCGTGAAGAAGACGATCACTCCCCGGTGGAACAAGGTCGGCGGGCTCGCGTGGTCGCCCTCGGGCAACGAGGTCTGGTTCACGGCGACGGACACCGGAGCCAACCTCTCCCTCTACGCCGCTACCCTCTCGGGTGGGGTGCGGGTCCTGGTCCGCGTGCCCGGAGGCATCCGACTTCAGGATGTCGCCCCCAATGGCCGCGTGCTGCTGGCGCGCGGGGGATCGCGGGTGGGCACGCTCGGCCTCTTGCCGGGCGACGCGCGGGAACGAGACCTGTCCTGGCTCGACTACTCGTTCGTCGCCGACATCTCGGCGGACGGCCGCACGCTGCTCTTCGACGAGGAAGGGGAAGCCGGCGGCGCCAACTACACGGTCTACCTCCGGAAGTCGGGATCGCCGGTTGTCAAGCTCGGCGAGGGCGCGGCTCTGTCGTTGTCCTCCGACACGCAATGGGCGCTGGCGGCCCTCTCGACGCCGCCGTCGTTGGTGCTGCTGCCCACGGGAGCGGGACAGCCCCGCCGACTGGAGATTCCCGGAGTCACGCCGTCTCAGTCCGCGGCATGGCTTCCGGATCACAAGAGCATCCTCTTCGCGGGAAATGCCCCCAACGGCGGCGTGCGCCTGTACCGGCAGGGCGTCGAAGGCGGAACGCCCCGCGCGGTGACCACGGAGGGAATCGGCACGGCATTTCCGGGTTTCGCCATCTCTCCCGACGGCGCGTTCGTGGCCGCGATCGGCCCCGACCGCAAGGGCGTCCTGTTCCCGCTGAACGGCGGCGCGGCGCGGCCGATCGCGGGCCTCGTCGACGGGGAGTTCCCGCTGCGCTTCGGGCCCGACGGCAAGTCCCTCTACGTGTGGAAGCGCGATCTGCCGGCCCGGGTGTACCACATCGACCTCGAAACCGGGCGGCATGCGCTCTGGAAAGAGCTGATGCCGCTCGATCCATCCGGCGTCGAGCGGATCTCCAACGTCGTCGTCACGCCAGACGCAAAGTCCTACGCCTACACGTACAGCCGCTTGCTCTCGGATCTCTTCGTCGTCGAAGGCTTGAAATAGAGTTTCCTGCCGAATGACGTCCGAGGGTCAGCCCTTCTCGCCCGCGTATCCGACGCTGGAGTCTCTGCGGAAGCTCGCCGAGATGTGGAACGCGTCGCCGTCGATGAAGCACTTCGGGGCGCGGCTCGAGTTCGAGCGCGTCGACCGCGTCCGCGCGGTGATCGACCCCGTGCTGCCGGTCCACCGCGGCGGCCTCGGAACCGAGGCGGTCAACGGCGTCGTGCTCGCGGGCCTCTTCGACCTCGTCATCGGCACGGTCGGGTGGCTGACACGGCCCGACACGCGGTCGGCGACGGTGACCCTCGCGATGTCCTTCTTCCGCCCGACCCGCGGCGACCGCGTGGTCGCGGAGGCGCGCCTGATCCGCGCCGGCCTGAACCTGGTGTTCGCGGCGGGGGAGATCTTCGACGGCGAAGGCCGCGCCACCGCCCGGTGCGACGGCACCTGCGCGATCGCCCTCGGGAAGCCCGACAGTCAGGAGATCTACGAGCGCATGCGCGGCGGAGGCGTGGCGCCCTAGTTGTCATCCCGAGGGCGAAGCCCCGAGGGATCCCTTTCGAGTGTGTTGACTACTCGGTTTGCAGGATCTTCGCCGCCTCGCGCACCTGCGCCGCGGCCTTCTCGAGGACGGCGGCCGTCTCGGCGGCGGCCGGGTTGACGTCGCTCCACCGCTTCTGCTCGAGGGCTTCGCGCACCGCCGGAAGGGTCTTGACGCCGTAACCGGTGTACGCGCCGGGCGCGTAGACGTAGTGCTTGTACCAGGGGCGGCCGGGCAGGCCCTTCTCGGAGGTCAGGCTGCGCTCGAAGCCGCGGAGCACGGCGTTGAGCGCCTTCAAGCGCTTCGCTTCGATCGGCGCCGCCCCGGCGGCGAACGTGGTGTCGAAGGCGCGCGCGTAGGCCCCTGCCGCCGCCGTCAGCGCGTCGGACGCGTTCTGGAGCGGCGAGAAGTCGAAGTGGGGCACGGGGGCCTCGCGTTTCGGCGCGACGAAGGGTTTCTTCGGGTCGGCGACGGCCCAGGGGAGGTTCTCGTCGAGCTGGCGGTTGGTTTCCTCGGTGTCGCGGCGTTTGGCGTCGGCGAGCTCAGAGACCTCCCGGACGTACCGCGCAATGGCCTCGGCCGCGGCGGCGAAATCGAGGGGAAGGACGTCGGCGTTGGCCAGGCGCAGCGTCATCGTCCCGGCGCTCTGCGCCAGGGCGCGCGCGTAGACGAAGTCGGTGTCCGAGAAGCGCGTGTACCACGTGAAGTCGTCGTAAATGGAGTGGTAGACGCCGCCGTCGCTCTCACCGCCGAAGCCCAGATTCAGCGACGCCATTCCGATGTGCTGGAGAAACGGCGTGAAGTCGGAGCCCGAGCCGAGGGCCTCGAGGCGCAGCGCCGCGCGCTGGCGCGCCTTCTGCCGGTCCTCGGGCTTGTCGGCGTCGGCGATCTCCTTCAGTTTCGCGCGGGAGAGCACGCTCATCTTCTTCTCGGGGTCCTCGACCTCGGAGACCGAGCCGCTGACGAAGGGCTCGAGAGTGTGCGAGCCTCCGGCGTTCAGGAACCCCCGGTCGTTGCCGTCGGTGTTGATGTAGGCGACCGCTTTCGCGCGCAGCTCCTCCGCGTGGGTCTCGGCCCATTCGGTCGAGCCCAGGAGCCCCTGTTCTTCGCCGTCCCAGGCGCAGAGCACGATCGTGCGCTTCGGGCGCCAGCCCTTCTCCAGCAGAGCACCGTAAGCGCGGGCCTCTTCCAGCAGCGCGACGAGGCCCGAGATCGGATCTTCGGCCCCGTTGACCCACGCATCGTGGTGATTGCCGCGCACCACCCACTCGTCGGGCCAGACCGAGCCCGGGATCGCCGCGACGACGTCGTGGGCTGGGACGAGCTTCCAGTCGAACGCGAGCTTCAAGTGGACCTTCGCGGGCCCGGGTCCGACTCGATACGTGATCGGCAACGCGCCCCGCCAGCTTTCGGGGGCGACCGGGCCTTCGAGCGCGGCGAGCAGCGGCCTGGCGTCGCCGTAGGAGATCGGGAGCACCGGAATCCTCGTGATCGTTCGCGCCTCGGAGCGCTCGAGGCGCTTGGCGTCCTTCGTCGCGCCCACGCCCGGAGTCAGCGCATCGCCCGCGTAGATCGGTATGTCCGCCACGCTGCCGCGCTGGGCGCCTTGCTCGGGACGGAACGGACCCTTCGGGTAGGTTTCGCCTTGGAAATAGCCGTCCTCCCTCGGGTCGGAGTAGATGAGGCAGCCGACGGCGCCCTTCTCGGCGGCGACCTTCGGCTTGATGCCGCGCCAGCCGCCGCCGTAACGGGCGATGACGATCTTGCCCTTGACGTCCACGCCGAGGCGCTCGAGCCGTTCGTAGTCGTCGGGGACGCCGTAGTTGACATAGACGAGAGGCGCCGTCACGTCGCCGTCGATCGAGTAGGCGTTGTAGGTCGGAAGTTGCAGAGCCGTCTGTCCCGACGTCGGATCCTCGCGCAGGGCGGGCTCGGCCAGCGCGGCGCGGAACTTCACCGGCTCGACGAGCTCGACGACGCGCTCCACCGGCGTCGGGAACAGCACGTCGAACGTCTCGATGCGGGCGTCGAGGCCCCACGCCTGGAAGCGGGCCAGGATCCACTCCGCGTTCTTGCGGCCTTCGGCGGAGCCCAGGTGGTGTGGCGCGGCCGAGAGTCGGCGCATCGACTCGCGCGCGGCGGCGGGATCCGGAAGCGCGCGGAACTCGCGCTCGACTTTCTGCTGCGCGGCGGCCGAGTCCGCGAAGAACCCTCGCGGCGGGGCCGGCGGCGGCGCGGGCGCAGGGGGTTGAGCGAGAACCATCACGTTC
>JBASRI010000423.1:0-19704 GCA_049273755.1 Thermoanaerobaculia bacterium | reverse complement strand
CGGGCGCCCGCACGACCGGGCACCGGGTTCTGTCGGAGGGCGACTTCGCGGTCGCCGGCCCCGACGACTATCTGGAGAAGCTCCGCGCGCGGTTCGTCGAGCCGGACGGGGAGGCGCGCCGCGTCCGGATCCTGGAGACGGCCCGGTCGCTGGCCTCCGGCGTCGGCGGTTCGATCGAGGCGCATGCGGACCTGGCCAACACGCTCGCCAACCTCGTGGAGTGGCCGGGCCTCGTCCGGGGCACGTTCGCGGCCGAGTTCCTGGAGCTGCCCGAGGAGATTACGGTCACCGCGATGCGCACGCACCAGAAGTACCTGCCGGTGCGCGGGCCGAGGGGCCTTCTGCCGCACTTCATCGCGGTCATGGACAACGCCGAGGACCGCAAGGGCTTCGTCGCCAAGGGGTGCGAGTGGGTTCTGAACGCGCGCCTGGCCGACGCGCGGTTCTTCTTCGAGGAGGACGTGCGAGAGCCCCTCGAGAACCGGCTTCCCAGGCTTTCGCGGCTGACCTTCCAGGACAAACTCGGCGACTACCGGCAGAAGACGGAGCGGATCGAGGAGCTCGCGGAGGCGATCGCGCGCGAGGTCGGAAGGGCCGATGTCGCCGAGTCCGCCCGCTCGGCCGCGCGGATCTCCAAGGTGGACCTGACCACGCAGGTCGTCAAGGAGTTCACGGACCTTCAGGGGATCATGGGCGGCCTCTACGCCCGCCGCGAGCGCTACCCCGACTCGGTTTGGAAGGCCGTCTACGACCAGTACCGCCCGGCCTCGGCCACGGACGATCCGCCCCGCGAGGCGGCCGGAGCGATCCTGTCGATGGCCGACCGCCTCGACTCCCTCGCCGGCCTCTTCCGCATCGGCATGACGCCGACCGGGTCCAGGGACCCGTACGGCCTTCGCCGCGCCGCGCTCGGGGCGGTGGCCATCGCGATCGTCCGGAACTGGCGGGCGGATTGGCGGCCGATCCTCCGCAAGGCTCTCTCGCTCTATCCCCAGAGCGTGGCCGGACCTTCGACGGAGGAGACGATCGAGGAGCTCGGACGCTTCTTCGCCGAGCGGCTCCGCAGCCTGCTCGAGCGGCGGGGAGCGAGCTACGACGAGATCTCGGCGGTCCTGAACGTCGGTGTCTGGGACTTCGCGGACGCGGCCGAACGCGCCCTCGCCCTCTCGGAAGCGCGGCGGCACATGGATTTCCGCGCGCTCATCCTGGCCTTCAAGCGCATCCGCAACATCCTGGGCGACGCCGCGCCCGGCGCTCCGTCGCCGGAGCTTTACCGCGAGGACGCCGAGCGCGCGCTGGCCGCGGACTTCCTCCAGGCCAAGCACGCGATCGACGCCTTCACGGCCGAGCGGCACTACCGGGAAGCCATGGAGACGATCGCCTCGATCGCGCCCTCGCTCGATCGGTTCTTCGTCGACGTGCTCGTCAACTGCCCGGAAGAAGACCTCCGGAACAACCGGCTGGCCCTGCTCGCCTCCATCCACCAGGAGTTCACGCGCCTGGCGGACTTTTCCGAAATCGTGGTGGAGAAATGAAACGCGTCTTCTCGTTCGGTAACGGTGTGGCCGAGGGCGCGGGCCTCGGCAAGGAGACCCTGGGAGGCAAGGGCGCGGGGCTGGCTGAGATGACGGCCCTCGGGATCCCCGTGCCGCCGGGCTTCACGATCGAGACGTCCGTGTGCGCGGACTTCTCGAGAGGCGCCTCGCTCGACGCGATCCGCGCCGAAGTCGAGTCCGCGCTCCTGCGCCTCGAGCACGAGACGGACAAGCGGTTCGGCGATCCCGCCAACCCGCTCCTCGTGTCGGTGCGGTCGGGAGCGCGCTCCTCGATGCCGGGAATGATGGACACGATCCTGAACCTGGGCTTGACGTCCCGAACCGTCAAGGGCCTCGCGGGACCGTCGGGAGACCGCTTCGCCAACGACTGCCGCCGGCGCTTCCTGGAGATGTACTCGGACGTCGTGCTCCGCGTGCCGCGGCACGAGTTCGAAAAGGCGATGCAGGACGTCAAGAAAGCCCGAGGCGTCGCCTCCGATACGGATCTGACGGCCCAGGACCTCGCCGAGATCGTGCGCCGCAGCGAACAGATCGTCCGGCAGCGCACGGGACACGGTTTTCCGGACGATCCGCGCGAGCAGCTCTGGGGCGCGATCGCGGCCGTCTTCAAGTCCTGGGACAACGAGCGCGCCAAGACCTACCGCAAGCTTCACCACATCCCGGACGACTGGGGCACGGCCGTCAACGTGCAGGCGATGGTCTTCGGCAACCGCGGCGAGAGCTCGGCCACGGGCGTCGCGTTCACGCGGGACCCCGCCTCGGGCGAGAAGACGTTCTACGGCGAGTTCCTGCCGAATGCCCAGGGCGAGGACGTCGTCGCCGGCATCCGCACGCCGCGGCCGTTGAACGCCGACGGCTCCGGGACCTCGCTCCAGGAGACGATGCCGAAGGCCTACGAGGAGCTCCTGCGCGTGCGGGAGAGCCTGGAGAAGCGCTTCCGCGACATGCAGGATCTGGAGTTCACGATCGAGGAAGGCAAGCTCTACCTCCTCCAGACCCGCAACGGCAAGCGCACCGGGTTCGCGGCGGTGCGGATCGCCACCGACATGGTGGACGAGGGCTTGATCGCCGCCGAGGAGGCCGTGGCGCGCGTGGAGCCCGAGCAGCTCGTGCAGCTTCTGGCTCCGATCTTCCCGATGAAGGAGAAGGCCACGGCGGTCAAGGAAGGGCGGCTCCTCGGCAAGGGCCTGCCCGCCGGGCCCGGCGCCGCCTGCGGCCGAGTCGCCCTGACCGCGCCGCACGCCGTCGCGATGGCCGCGAAGGGCGACCCCGTCGTCCTCGTGCGCGAGGAGACGTCGCCTGAGGACATCGCCGGCATGCACGCGGCCGTCGGGATCCTGACGACGCGCGGGGGGGCCACGAGCCACGCAGCTGTTGTAGCGCGCGGCATGGGCAAGACGTGCATCGTCGGAGCCGGCGAGATCACCGTGGATCTCGCGCACGGCGAGGTGCGCGCCGGCAAGCTCAAGGCGTCCGAGGGTGACTGGATCTCTATCGACGGCACCGCCGGCGAAGTGCTGCTCGGAAAGCTCCCGACGCAGCCCTCGGAAGTGCTCCAGGTGCTGCTCGAAGGCACGATAAAGCCCGAGGACTCGGCGGTCTATCGCGCCTTCACGCGCATCCTCGAATGGGCCGACCAACGGCGGCGGCTGGGCGTGCGCGCCAACGCCGACACGCCGACGGACGCCCGCGTCGCCCGCCTCTTCGGCGCCGAGGGGATCGGGCTATGCCGCACCGAGCACATGTTCTTCGAGGAGAAGCGCATCGTGGCCGTGCGCGAGATGATCCTGGCGGAGACGGCCGAGGAGCGCCGGTCGGCTCTGGCAAAGATCCTGCCGATGCAGCGCGAGGACTTCGCGGGCATCTTCCGCGAGATGGGTGAGAGGCCCGTCACGATCCGGCTGCTCGACCCGCCCCTGCACGAGTTTCTCCCGCACGACGAAGAGACGATGAAGAAGACCGCGGCGGCCCTGAAGGTCTCGATCGAGAAGGTCCGCGAGCGCACCCACGCCCTGAAGGAAGCCAACCCGATGCTCGGGCACCGCGGCTGCCGCCTGGGGATCACCAACCCCGAGATTTACGAGATGCAGGTCCGAGCGATCTTCGAGGCGGCCACGCAGGTCCTCGAGGAGGGCGTCAAGGCGCAGCCCGAGGTCATGATCCCGCTGGTCGGAGCGCGCGGGGAGTTCGAGCGTCTGCGCACGGTGGTCGAAGCCGCGGCCAAGCGCGTCATGGCCGAGACGGGGAAGGACATCCCCTACAAGATCGGCACGATGATCGAGGTCCCGCGCGCGGCCCTGCGCGCCAACCGGATCGCGTTGAACTGCGACTTCTTCTCCTTCGGCACCAACGACCTGACGCAGATGACGTACGGGTACTCGCGCGACGACATGGGTACGTTCCTGCCGGTCTACATCGCCGAGGGCATCCTGCCCGAGGACCCGTTCTCGAGCCTCGACCAGTACGGCGTGGGCGAGCTGGTCGCGATCGCCACGCGGCGCGGGCGCGAGGTCAAGCCCAAGCTCAAAGTCGGCGTCTGCGGCGAGCACGGCGGAGATCCGCGCTCGATCGAGTTCTTCAACCAGGTGGGACTCGACTACGTGTCCTGCTCCCCCTACCGCGTGGCGGTGGCCCGCCTGGCCGCGGCGCACGCCTCGCTCGCCGAGCGGAACGTCGGCGTGGCGACGACGGCTTAGACCATGATTGCCACCCTGATCATGACCGCCCTGCTCGCCGCAACACCGGAGGCCGCCGCGCCGGCCGACCTCGTGCTGACCTCTGCGAAGGTATGGACCGGCGACCCGGCCAATCCCGAGGTCGAGGCTCTGGCCGTCAAAGACGGGCGCATCGTCGCCGTCGGGCGGAACGAAGACATCGAGAAGCTGCGCGGACCGAAGACCGTTGTCCTCGACGGCAAGTGGCGGCGCGTCGTCCCCGGCTTCATCGACTGCCACACGCACATGTCGATGGGCGGGTTGAACCTGCTCGCCGTGGACCTGCGCAAGACCAGGGACGAGGCCGACTTCACGCGCACGCTGGCAGCCTTCGCGAAGACGCGCCCGCCGGGACAGTGGCTGACCGACGGCGCCTGGGACCACGAGCAGTGGCCGTCGCGCAAGCTCCCGACGAAAGCCCTGCTCGATCCCGCGACCGGTGACCGGCCGACGTGTCTCTCGCGCCAGGACGGCCACATGATGGTTTGCAACAGCCTGGCGTTGAAGATCGGCGGCGTGACGCGGGAGACGCCGGATCCGCCTGGCGGAGTCGTCGTGAAGGACGCGTCGGGTGAGCCGACGGGCGTGCTGAAGGACACGGCGATGGACCTGGTCTGGCGCCGCCGCCCGGCCCGCACGCAGGCGGAGATCGTGGAGGGCCTGCGCGCCGCGACCAAGCACGCGTCGCAGTTCGGCGTGACGTCCGTGCAGGATCTTCCCGGCGACCCCCTCGACGTGCCCGGGTGGGACGTCCTCCGGAAAGCGGGGGAGCTGACCGTGCGCGTCAACTACCGGCCGCTGTTGGTCAACTGGGAAAAAGCGCTCCAGACGCGCGCGAGCCTCAAGAACGACGAGTGGCTGCGGATCGGGGGCGTGAAGGCCTTCATGGACGGCGCGCTCGGCGCCGGAACTGCCCTGATGTTCGCGCCCTTCGACGACGACCCCGGCAACTCCGGCGTGGCTATGCCCGAGGCGACGGGCATGGAGGAGCGCGTCGCGGCCGCCGACGCCGCCGGCCTCCAGGTCGAAGTCCACGCCATCGGAGACCGGGCCAACGCCCAGATCCTCGACATCTACGCGAACGTCGCCAAGAAGAACGGCCCGAAGGATCGCCGCTTCCGCGTCGAGCACGCCCAGCACCTGCGGCCCGCCGAGATCCCGCGCTTCGCCGAGCTCGGCGTCATCCCCTCGATGCAGCCCTACCACGCTGTGGACGACGGGCGCTGGGCCGACCGGCGGCTCGGAAAGGAGAGGTCGAAGGGGACCTACGCTTTCCGGTCGCTCCTGGACGCGAAGGCCATGCTCGTCTTCGGCTCCGACTGGGACGTGGCGCCGATCTCGCCGATCCTCGGCATCGCCGCCGCCGTCACGCGCGCGACGATCGACGGCAAGCAGCCGGGCGGCTGGGTGCCCGAGCAGAAGATCCGGCCCGAGGAGGCGCTGCGCGCCTACACGTCGTCGGCCGCCTACGCCGCCTTCGAGGAGAAGGAAAAGGGATCCCTGGAGATCGGAAAGCTCGCGGACTTCGTAATCCTCTCGAAAGATGTGCTCGCCGTGCGCCCCGAGGAGATCGAGAAGATCCAGGTGGATACGACCGTCGTCGGCGGCCGGGTCGTCCATTCGCGCAAGCCGTAGCGTTCGACGGGGCGCCCGGGGACTCCTCCTCGTTCTGGCGCTCCTCGCGCCGGCCCTCGCGTGGGCCCACGAGCTCGGCACGATCCGCGTCTCGGCCCGGTTCCAGAAGGGCGGGACGTACCAGATCGACGCCATCGTGGACCGGCAGCACCTGCCGCCGGGCTTCGGCGTCTCCGGGAAGATCGATCCGCGCTTCGGCAAGATCGAGAACCTGACGCCCGAGCTCGAAAATCGCGTCGGACCCCTGATCGCCGACGCGATCAACGGCGTCCGGGTCGCGTTCGACGGCAGGCCCGTGACGCCGCGCGTTGCGCTCGTGCTGCCCGAACGCGGCGCCGCTGGCGTCCCTGACGCGCCGGAGCTCACGCTCCGCCTGACCGGTGACATTCCCGGGGGAGCGAAGACCTTCACCTGGCAGAACGCCGTGAAGCTCGGCTCCTATATGCTGGCGATCCGGACGGAAGGGGACGAGGCGGCGTCGCGGCAGTGGATCGAGGGACCGGCCGAGAGCGAGCCCTTCACGCTGAAGTCCGAGATCGTGCCGATGACCCGCCGCCAGGTCATCGAGACGTACCTGAAGCTCGGCTTCACGCACATCCTGCCCAAGGGCACCGACCACATCCTCTTCGTGCTCGGGATCTTCCTCTTGTCGGTGCGCCTGAAGCCGATCCTCATGCAGGTGACGGCGTTCACCATCGCCCACACGATCACGCTGGCCCTGACGATCTACGGCGTCGTGTCCCTCTCGCCCCGGATCGTCGAGCCCATGATCGCGCTGTCGATCGTCTACGTCGCCGTCGAGAACGTCGTGTCGCCGAAGCTCTCGCCCTGGCGCGTCGCCCTCGTCTTTTGCTTCGGCCTCCTCCACGGGATGGGCTTCGCCGGCGTCCTCTCCCAGCTCGGCCTCCCGCGCTCGGAGTTCCTGACGGCGCTGCTGTGCTTCAACGCCGGCGTCGAGCTCGGTCAGTTGACCGTCATCTCCCTCGCGTTTCTCCTGATCGGCCTCCCGTTCCGGAACAAGCCCTGGTACCGCCAGCGCATCGTCATCCCCGGCTCGATCGTCATCGCCGCCATCGGGTTGTTCTGGTTCGTGCAGCGGGTGCGTGGGTAGGGGGTGGAGTCAGAGAGGGGATTCGGCCTGCTCGGAGTCATCCGAGTACCTCCGGCTGTAGCTCGGGGTTGGGTGATAAGTTCATTGAGGAGGGAACCCGTGCGACGGCGCTCCATCGCTATCGGCCTGAGCCTGCTAGGGCTGATCTTGCATGCTGTTTTTCTGAACGGGACCGACCTCTACGTCGTCCGAATGGAAAGCGCAATACGCTTCGCGGGCCCGCCTTGCCTATATGTTTCCTGGCGTGACGAGATTCGTTTTTACAACACGTCAGATCAGGCGAAGCTTGTTACGCTGGTCGGCGTAAGCAATGGCCAGACAAGGCCCAGCCCAGCGAGCGTAACAGTCCCGCCTGGAGCGCTCGCTTCGACATTGGGCGCTGGGGGGCCGGGAAATTCCTGGAGGCCTATCGCGAACCCTCCCCTGTGGGTCGCCCACCTAGACGTCCCGGTGGGCGTAGCCGCGGATAGCCAGGGCGAGGCGTTCACACAGGGCACAAATCCCGGCTCGTGTCTGCCGACGCCAACCGAATTCGTCCACGGCAGCTTTCCACTACCGCAGTTCGCATCACTCGTGCCAGCCGGCAGCATGCAATTGCACCTAGTGACCGACCTCGGTACGCAAGAAGCTCACCTGAATGTGGGTATCTACAACGCTGGATCGGTTCCGGCGCAAGTCAGTATTGACTTGAAGCGAAGCTGCAACAACTCTCTCCTGGCACACCGCGATGTGATGATTCCAGCCAACTCGATCGAACAGGTCACTGGCATTACTGTCGATGACGCTTTCGGCTGCTTCGGCTCGGGTACTGCCCCTGACTACGCCACTCATGTTGTCGTTGTGTCTGATCAGCCCGGCTTCAGTTACGTGACGCCCCTTGCCAATTCGCTTCCCCCCGTGATGCCGTTGTCCATGTCACGTTAGGCTTGTGGGCGCCACTTGCTTCAGTTGGCAGTCACCCAGAGGGGGAGGCTGCCAATGGCTTCGCCGCCGAATCCTGAGGGGGGGTGGTCCTGGCCATCGACGTTCGACCTCCCGCGGAGGAGCGTCGGGATCACCGGGTAGTACACGAAAGCATCGCTCGAAGAGTCAGGACCGTCGGTCTCGATCCATAGTTCAAGCCCCTCGCGGCGGGCTTGAGCCGTTTCCTGCTCGGTGAGTGCGAGGCTGAAGACAGCCGGCCATGGCGACGAATCCGCAGGCTCGCGACGAAGGAGGAGTCTGCCTCCGCTGTAAGCCGAAATCCCGAGCAGACAAGGCTGTTCCTGAAGCAGACGGAAGTGGACGGCGGAGGGGCCGCCCTTCGGCAACGCCGAACTTGGGACTTGCTGCGCGATATGCCGATGCGGGCCTCTGACTAGCACGAAGTCATAGGTGGCCACGTCCGGCACCTTATGCACGAGAAGCAGGACGACAACGACGACCGCAAAAGCGCTGCCTAAAGCCCATCGGTCCCACCGCGCTGTCGGAAGTACGGCCGCGAGGCCGACCGCGAGGATCGGCAGGAACGGCAGCGCGAGCCGCGGATCCGCGCCGAAGACGAGACTCTGGACGGCGCATGCGGCGAGGACAAGCAAGGGTACGAACCGCCATTCGTTCGTACCGCCGACTGCGGCGGCCAGCGCCCCCCCGGTGAGACACGCCGCGATGGCCCACCACCACGCGCGTCCGAGTTTGTCGGCGCGGAGATAGCGAGGAGACATCCACCTGCTGGGCAGCTCGTCGGTGGATAGGAGTGCGTGTCCGAGACGCCATGCCAGCGATCGTGCTCGGTTGGCATTCCAGTCCTGGAAGAAGGCCCCCCAACGCGCGCGCGCCTTCTGCAGTTGCAGGCGGTTGGTTTCCTCGGGCGTAGACCCGACGGGCCAACCTCCGACGTCCGGCTTCCAGTAGTAGTCGGCGGTACCCCAGAGGAGGACGCGCGAGGAGCCGGCTCCGAACGGCTTAAGAGGAACGCGAGCGGCGCGTCCAACGACCGATCCAACGGCGAGGCAAAGGATGAACCCGCCGAGGGCCGCAACGGCCGCTCCTTTACGCCGAGGGGGCATGAGCCCCGTCAGAATCAGAATCGCAAGGAGCAGCAGGCCGAGGTTGGGTCGCACGAGCGCGACGAGAGCTGTCGTGCAGCCGATAAGGAACTTCCCGCGAAGGCTTCCCCCCCCGGGGCTCTCGCGGATCGCTCCGGCGGCGACGAGCAGTGCGAGACCCGACGCGACCGGCTCGCTCGCAACGTAGTCCGCGCTGTCCCGGAGCGTTACGCATGCGAGGACCGCGAGCAGGAAGAAGATCGCCGACGGCGGCCCGAATTGCCGCCCGAGGGCGAGGGCGGCGGCGCCAATTCCCAGCAGAATCCAGATGGCGTTAGAGAGGAGAAAGCGGCGATTCTCGAACGCGTCGGACCCGCCGTGCGGGAGAGCCGCGCGGAGATAGGCGAGATAACCGGGCTTCGGGAGGTGGGAGGGGTCTTCAACCAAGTCCGAGATTCGGCCGGAGGCGATCCAATTGCGTACGAGATCGAGGTCCTCGCGGGCCGCCACCACACCGGGATCCGCGTGGGCTGCGCCGCGCAAGTACAGGAGCGCCGCCAGCACGAAGACGGCGGCTGCTAACGACGCGACGATCGGGAACCGCCGAACCGCATTCCTCACTGGGTTCCCAATTGCGCCCACCGCGCGAGCGAGCCGCTCACCCCGTCACCAGCGAGCGGAGAGCCGAAGGCGAGGAGTGAGTCCGCTGCAGGCGCAGGTCGGCAGCCCCCGATGGCTGACCACATCGCAGGTTCTGCGCGCGGGAGCATGCCAACGGATCTCAGCGTAGAAGGCTACGGCGCGTGAGGACCGATGTGTCGCACCACCACCCCACCGTCTGCCGTGGGGAAAACGACTGATGGAACGTCGGCAAACAGGGGCTCCAGAGTCGGCTTGCCGCTGACGGGCGTCACGAGCCACGCGCCGTTTGAAGGCTTCCAAGATGTCCACAGACCGGACGCATCATAGCCAATGTCGACGATCGATCGCTGACCGGGCCTGGGGCAACACAGCCAGTCGGGGCCGTTTGCGTAATATCCCAAGCAGAGTTGTATACCGGCTCCCGCCGCAAGAATCCGCTCGCCCTCAGGCTGCCTGCGAAGGAATTGGGCCACTGGTCGCCAGTCCGGCCTGCCCCTCTCGAAGTAGAAGGCCAACCCACGAGCGTCGAGATACAAGACGACAGCGACCAAGGTGGCTGCTAGCCATGATCCGTGTCGCCGTTCGGCCAACCAGCCTGCTGGCAGCGCCGCCAAGCCGGTCAGAGCGATGCCGGCGGGAACGAGGTGGAAGATCGCGTCGTAGACTCCGTGCCGATGCTCCATCGCTTCGACAGCCGCGATGCCAATGACGGCCCAGGCAAGCAAGAAGCGAAGGCGGTATTTCGCAACCGCCAAGACAGAACCGAGCAGGACGAGAGCGATGAAGAATGCGCCTGCAGCGCCGAGTGGATACCAGTCGTGAAAGCCGAAGCCGAAATAGGAGAAAACGCGGCCTACGCGCCTGAACGAAAGGGCGGGTGGCGCGCTTATGGCGGGCGCGTGGATGGCTCGCCACAACATAGGCCACCACGGAATGTACGCAACGCCTACCGCGAGCGCAAAAGCGGGACTCCAGATGAGCAGCCGACGGGCGGCTCGCCGGCGCGGCTCGGCCGCTAGCAGGGCGTCCTCCAGAACCAAAGTCGCACCAGCGATCAACAGGGTCAGTGCCGCCAAGAACATCGTGTAGGCGGCCGCTATCGATCCGCAGACAACAAGTAATAACCGTCGCCATCCCGGCTTATCCAAGTATCGGTCGATGAAGAGGAGTGTTGACGTCGTGAGTAGCATTCCCAGCGAGTAGGGCCGGACCTCCTGGGAATAGTGAACGTGGTACGGAGCGAATGCGAGGAACGTCGCTGCCGCGACACCGACCCTGGGCCCCGCCCGTCGGCTGATCAACCGCCCGAAGACAACGACACAAGCAGCGCCCCACAACGCGGGCACAATGCGACGAGTGGCATCCGACGGGTCGACCACCTCGAACACCTTCAACACGGCATAGTCGAGTGGAGGATTGAGAACCTGATCCTGGAGGGTCCGCCACATCGCGGTCCAGCTGAAGCGGATGGTGAAGACTTCCAACATCTCGTCCAGCCAGTACGAGAACCGGTCGAGGAGTGTCAGACGAATGGCTAGCGCTGCGGCTGCGATGAGGACCCATGGCAGCCGACAGTCGCCGCGGTCGGGGGCGTCAGAATTGCCCCGCGGAATCGCGCGCTCGCTAGTTCGCAAGCGGAAGACGCAAGACCTGTTGAATGCGCAACGGGCGGCGCGTCAACGGCGAGCACCGCCGCGCGAAGCGCGGAGCGCGAGTCCGCTGCACCCGCGTGTTAGGCGCGGGAGAGAGAAACCAACGGAAAACGCTCTGGATGCTCGATAGATTCAATCGAAAGGTCCACGTCGAGGTCCGGCCAGTAGAGATGATCGGGCTGCGGCCATTGGACGTTGAGAATCTTCGCAACCGGCGCGCTCTCAAACCATGGGAAGTTCTTGAACGACACGAACAACTCTCGGCCACCGAGGAAAAGCCAAAAGCCTTGCCTTGAAATGTTCGCAACTTCAACCTGGGAAGTGGGTACGCTAAGCTTGTCGGATTTCATCTTGCCGTCTCTCTAAAACCTCTGCAATTCTAACAATCTCGCGCTCCGGGAATCCGTAGTTTGCTTGCAGTTCGATCCGTGGCTCCATCCAAAACTTCGGTTCCGCCTGAGCCGATTGAACATGGACGCGCATCCGAGTCTCTTCACGTGAGAAGAAAAACACCCTGATTCCGCCCTCCCAAAAAAACTGTCGGACTCATATGTTCCCGCGCCTAACTCTGACTTAGACCGGCGAACCAAGAGCGCCGAACACATATCGGTCGTTCCGTATCGCTTCCTCGCGCTTATCCGCAATTTGAGGCGTTGGGTTTCAAAGCCAGCTCAGTACGCCAAACGCAACTAGCATCGACGTGATGACGAACACGGCCCAAGCGAGTCCCGACCGTTTCCAAACGCTCTGTACGTGTGGCCGTTGCCGAGCTTCGACCGCGACCCAAAGAACACAGCCGAGGATGAGGTAGACGCCCAGGACGACTCCAAGAGCGGCATTGCGTCCGAGATCGCCGGTCGCGGGCTCCAAGAGCGTGACCTGCGCGAACACCCAGAGGTAGACAGGTTCCCAGAGAGGCGTCGGGACTCGGACGTTCACAGCGAACAAGAAGAAGGCGTACCAGACAGCCGCCCACATAAGGTATGCGGGCAGTGTCCAGGCCTTCTGCAGGGATTCCGCCTTGGTGATCATCGGTCGGTGCGGCATGTGCTATCGCCCTTCGAGCACGGCAGCCTTTCGCCTTTCTCTCGCTTCCGCGCCTCTTCGAGGAGACCGGAGACTAGACGGACAAGTTCGTTGGAATAGACGACCCAGTCGTCGGCGCTCGAATGCGGATCGTTTAGCGACGGAAGTTCACGGTTTTCGACGTCGGTTGAAGCCTCTCCCGTGAGGTAGCTGCTAATGAGCGGCGACTCCCGTTCATAGAAGTTCGCCACTTTTCGGACGTTCGATGGTACGGCTTGTTGCAGGGACGGGTCGATCATCACGGGATCGATCGTTATGAGCAGATCAACGGGGATTCCGAGAGCTTTGAGACGCTGGGCGGTGCTGATAGCCGCGGAGGCTCCCCGGCTGTGACCAAAGAGCACCACGGGTTTCGTAGGGTCTTTTCTGTACTCGGAGACGACGAAGTCGAGGGCCGCAGCTGTGCTCCAATGGGTGAGTACTCTCACCGGGCCTATTCCCTTCAATTGACTCAGGTAGCGGCCGATACTCTGAATACCCCCGTCGCGAGGAGCCTTCCAGGGTGGAAACTGAAGGCCTGTGAAGCCGACCGCGACGTCGCCGGAAGGGTCGAGATACTTCATCGGGTTCCCCAGCGTGTACGCGTACCGATTCCACGACTGGGGATTGGCGGGGGAGCCGCCGGCGCGGTCGGGGGAAAGAAAGCGCCCCAGAACGTAGTCGTGGTTGCGGGCGTGGTCGTGGAAGCGCGTGGACTCGGTGTCGCGCTCCATCAGGCAGAAGGAAAGGCGCTGCGCGGGCGGCGTCGCGTTGGTGTCCTCCCCGTAAGGCCAGTGCTTGCGCGCCTCGACGAGCTGGGCGGACTGGTTGAACACGGCGCGCGGGCTCCCGAGATGGTCGGAAGCGGTGTACTGCCATCCGGCCGGGGACGCCACGTACGACGCCACGAGAAGATTTCCTAGAAAAACGTTATCACGCGCGATCGAGAGCGCGGCAGTCGCCGCGCCGGTGGCGCCGCCGGCGCCTTCCGTCACGACGCGGTTCTGCGGATCACGCCACGTGTAGATCGATCCTCGGGGGACCGGACGGTAGCCGGACCAGAACGAACTGCCGGGGATGGCGCCGGGCGCCTTCGCGAGCCAGACCAGCATTTCCCACTCGCCGACGGTGTTGCCGGGGCAGAACCGGAGCGGGTTGGTGCCGCACCCGGCCGTGACGCCGTCCCGATAGAGCTGCTCGATCCACGGCGCGAACGACGCGTATGGGCCCGAGCACGTCACGTCGGTGAACGTTCCCCGGCAGGCCGGCGGCGTGAAGCCGTCGGGCTTGTAGCCCTTGACGACGAAGACGGCCATCTGTGCGCGGGTCAGCGTCGCGTCCGGGCAATAGAGACCGCCGCCGCAGCCGACCGTGATGCCCTTCTCGGCCACGAGCTGGACGTAGAGGGCATCGGGATCGGTACAGGCAACGTCGCTGAAGACCGCCGCGCAGGCAGGGAGCGTCCAGCCTTTCGCGATCACGTTGGCTTCGGCGACGTATCGGGCCATCTCGCGCCGCAGGACTGCTGCCTTCGCCGGGAACTTCACGACGCGCTCGGCGGCGCCGCTGAAGAGGTAGAGCCAATCGGCGGTGCCGCTCGCGTTGCGGTACTGCCGGTCGAGGGCGTCGAAGCTCATCGTGTCCCCGCTGTAAGCGGTCAGGTTTCCGCGGGCGTCGTAGGAGGGTGCGCCCGGGTCCGAGAGCTTGATCCGATTCGTAGCCGGGTCGATCTGCGCGCTCGTCAGGTTTCCGTAGGCGTCGTAGGCGAAATTGCGCTGCGACGACCCGAGCTTTGCCGAGATCAGCCTCGATCGGGAGTCGTAGCCGTAGAGGTCCGAGCCGGTCTTGAGGATGTTGCCTTCGCTGTCGTACGTGTAGGTGCCGCTCGACCAGAGGTTGTTGGCGATGCTCGCCGGCCGTGGCAGGAGGGACGGATCCGCGGCGATCGTCGTGACGACCGGGGCTCCGGAGTTCCCTGCCGTCCAGGAGGCAAGGCCCGCCGCGAGGTTGTACCCGGCGGCGGTGACGACTTGCTGGCCGCTTGCCGAGATGCTGATCGGAAGGGCGTCCGCAAAGCTCGTCGCGACGGAGAACGCAGGGGCGCCGGAGGAGCGCGGATGGCCGTGCAAGAACGGAAGCCCCAGCGTGTCGTAGCTCCACGTCTGCGACACCGAAGCGCTCAGATCGCCGTTGCCGGTCGCCGTGGTCACGCGGGTGAGACGCCCCGCGCCGTCACCGTACTCGAAAGACTCGTCCACCGTGGGCCCGGCAGTCGGGACGTAGTTGTAGCCGTAGCGCCGCGTCAGCTTCCCGCCGGGATACGCCCCGCCGAAAGAGTTCGGGCTGCCGTCGACACAGGCGCCCGTGCCGTCGTAGCAATTCACCTGGAACTTCAGGCCACCCGCATCCTGTTGAGTGAGGCGGCCCGCGAAGTCGAACTTCCGCGCGACGAGGAGGGCCCCAGGGCGTGTTTCCTGGCGGACGTTGCCGAGGCTGCCGATCGCGTCGTAGGTCATTACGCCTTCCTCGGGCGTCGTCTGCTTGCGCAGGAACCCGTTGGCGTCGTATTCGAAGACACGCGTCTGAATGCCCTGTGTCACTCGCGTCAGCTTCGCGCTGACGTCGTACTGATAGGAGGTCGTTTCACCCGAAGCCTCGGTCGCGGCGGTCAGCCGGCCGAAGGCGTCCTTTCGAGCGGACGCCACGGTGTGGAAGCCGCCTGCGGAGCAGGAGGCCGCCTGGAGATTGGTGAAGGTCCCGTTCACGCAGTAGGTCTGGGCGGACTCGAACGTGTCGCTGTACCAGGCGGCGCCGTCCTTGCGGTCCATCGTGCGGAGACTCGAGTGTTTCGAGCCGATCGTCTGCTGGGGGCGGCCGAACGGGTCGTAACACATGCGGTAGCTGCCAGGGGCCGACGCCGGTCGCGCCGTTGCGAAGGACCCGTTCGAGAAGATGCAGGCCGTGGGGAGAGCCGCCGAGACGCCCTCGGAGGTCGCGTCGGCGACCCATTCCGAAGAGAAGTGAGAGTTACCCGCCGCGTCGAAGAGCGAGAAGTGCTTGGAGACCTGGGCCCCGGGGAGGCGGCGCTTCTGCCGGATGCCGCGGCCCAGCCCGTCGTAGTCGTAGTGCTCCCAGGTCTTCGCGGAAGCGTTCGTGAAAGCCACCGGGCACGCCTGCGCCGAGGACGCGCGATAGGCCGTCGTCGCGTTGGGCCCCTCGTAGCAGACGAAGGTCTTCAGCTCCGTCGCCACGGGCGGGTCGATCCGGGTGACGCGGCCCAGCCCGTCGTAAAGATAACTCGTCGTCCGTCCCGCGCTGTCGCTCGAGGTCTTGACCCAGCCGGTTGTCGTGTCGCGCGTGTAGCTCCGGGTCGAGAAGGTTGGGGTCCCGGGCGAGCCGTTGATCCAGCGCGCCGACAGCAGCTCGCCGTTCTGCCAGGTGTAGTCCTTGCCGAACGCGTCGCCGTCGGTCCCCACGTTCGGAAACGAGTTGGGGCAGTAGGGCGGCGTCGGCGGCGAGCCCGAGCTGAAGGTCTTGCGGTACTCCTTGTCGACGTTGCCGGCGCCGTCGTCGTAGCGACAGTGGAGGAATGCGAGGTCGCGGGCCGCGTCGTAGACGAGAGAGCCCTTGAGGAAGCCGTCGGCAGCATCGAAATCGAAGAGCTCGTCCCGCACACTCGCGCCCTCGGTCACGCGCCGCTCGGAGAAAAGGTTCGGGAGGACCGACCCGCCCGCAGGCGGCCCGCTCGTCCAGTTCGACGGCGCCCAGTCCGTGAACGTCGTGCGGGTGTCGTTGCCGAGGGTTCCCGTGTGGGCCTCGGTGTCGTAGTGGCGCCCGTTGCCCTCCCAGTCGCCGACCGAGTTCGAGAACGCGACCTGGTGGAAGGGGCAATTCGCGCAGGTTCCGGCGCCGTAGATGGTCTTCTCGGAGACGAGCCGGCGGTTGCCTTCGAGGTTCACTGCATCGTCGTACTCGAACGTGCGCCGAAGCGCGCGCACGGCCTTGCTCGCGCAGAACGGCGCGTCCGCCGCCGTGCCCGGACACGCCGGACTCGGAGGTGAGGCCATATTGGGGTCGGTCTCGAAAACGCGCTCCTCGATGTCGGCGCCCACGCGGTCGCCTGGCACGGTCGGCCGCGTCGTCCCGGCCGGCGCGGCGTTGATCTTCGGGCTGCCCAGAAAGAGAGTCGCCCTTGCGCGCCGGACACCGATGCTCCCGGAAGCGTTCTGGTCGGTCGGGGGATACACGACGACGGTCAGCGACTGCGGCTCTCCCGGGTTGGCCGCCGTTCCGGCCTCGCCGAAGGGGAAGGCGTATTGCGTGTAGGTCGTGGTTCCGACGCGGCCTCGCACCGTCTCCGTTTCCGTGCGCTTCAGAACTCCCATCTGCGCGTCCGTCCAGCGCGCCTCGTTGTCCTCGGTGCATTGGGGAACGGCATCGGGGGCTTGTTCCCCGACGATCCCCGAGCCGGGGCAGAAGAGAGCGTTGGGCGTCACGGCGATCGACGTCGTGCCCGGCGGCGGAATCCCCGGGCAGCCGGGGACGACCGCGCTCGCGCGCCCGTGAAAGAACGTGTAACCGCCGTAGCAGTACTCGATCGTTCCTCCGGTGGGCAGCGTGAGCCTGGTGAGCAGGTCGTTCTGGAGGAACTGGTACTTGGGAGAGCCGGTCAGGTCGGGGGGGAGCCGGAGCTCTTTCAACCGCTGCAGATTGACGGAGAGCGACGCCGTCGGGCCGCAGAAGTGGGTGTAGGCGGCATACGGCGGGTCGTAGACGAGCGTCCAGGTGCGCACCGCCGGCGCGCCTGACGCGAAGACCGGAAAGTCGAAGGACGTGATCATGCCGTCCAGAAAGCCGTTATGGCCTCGGTTGACGCGGATGCTCTGACCCGAGGGCAGCGTGATGTCCTTGGGGATCCAGCCCCCCGAGCCCGAGGGCGCTTTCATCTGCATCAGCGCGGTCACACCGGCCGAGCAGGACGAGAGGCCGTAAGTCCAGCGCGGATAGGTCCCCGTCCAGTAGGTCACGAGGTAGCCGTTTCCGTGCGGGTCGGTCACCGAGCCGAGGTACCAGCCGTCCCGCCCGCGGCCGAAGTCGTGTGTGTAGCCTTCCGCGAACGTGTCGTCGAAGCCCGAGACCTGTTTGTCGAAGACGTAGTGGTTCCCGTCGCCGTCCCACATCTCGAATGGACCCGAGCCTTTCAGGAAGAGCTGCGTGCCGTCGCCGGTGACGCGTCCGTTGCCCCGGACCTTGTTGAACATGTGCTGACTTCCGTCGGGGGCGAAGTAGCAGTTGCCATACGTCAACCCCTGGCGGCATGACTTGATGGCCCCGAGGGTGAGCTCCCACCCGATCCCGAGCGCCGAGTTGCCTGCGAGTGGCTTGTAGACGTAGTCGACGGGCTGCTGATTCGGATTTCCGTAGTCGTCCACGCGCGAGTTGTAGACGAGCGTGAGCTGGAAGCGCAGCTTCGGGCCGACGGGATAGGAGGGCCCGACCGCGATCGGGATCGTGAGCTGGCCGTTGTACAGGTTGATCGAATCCGCGGGGCCATGGTCGAAAACGCTCTTGGTGTAGCCGGGCGCCGCGTCCGCGTCATTGTCGGGTCCGTTCTGCGCCACTGCGGACACGGCCGCGAGAAGCATCGCCGAGAAGCCGAGTGCCCGCGCAAGGTTCTTTGTCATGTTCGCAACTCCTTCTTCGAGGAGTTCGCCGGCGAATCTCTGGCTATGAATTGTCGCGAGCGGAAACGGCGCCGCGCGGAGGCGCGTTGACGCGCGCGATAGACTGCGAACAGTGCCGCGCATTCATCGCCTGGAGGGTCCGGTCATCGATCGCATCGCGGCCGGAGAGGTCGTCGAGCGGCCGGCGTCCGCCGTCAAGGAGCTGGTCGAGAACGCGCTGGACGCGGGAGCTTCGCGGATCGAGATCGAGATCGACGGCGGCGGGATCGCCCGGATCCTGGTGCGCGACGACGGCTCGGGCATGGCGCCGGAGGACGCGCGGCTGGCGCTGGAGCGCCACGCGACCTCGAAGATCTCCTCCGACGCGGACCTCGTGCGGGTCGGGACCTACGGGTTTCGGGGCGAGGCTCTACCCTCGATCGCCTCGGTCTCGCGCCTGCGGCTTACGAGCTCCGACGGCTCGTCGCCCGAGGCGGTACGGCTCACGGTCGAGTACGGCGGCGCGGCCTCGGAGGAGCCCGCGGCGCGGCCGCGCGGAACCGACGTTCTCGTCGAAGGCTTGTTCGAGAAGACGCCGGCGCGCCGGAAGTTCCTCTCCTCTGCCGAGGCCGAGGGACGCGCGGCCGCGGCGGCGGTCACGCGGGCGGCGCTGGCTTCCCCGTCGGTCGCCTTTTCGCTGCGCTCGAACGGCCGGGAGACGCTGGAGGCGCCGGCCGCGGTGGATCGGGGCGCGCGGATCCTGCAGGTCTTCGGCAAGGAGACCTTGGGGGAGCTCGAGACGTTCGAGGCGCGCTCGGGAGGGCTGCGGGTCTCGGGCTACGCGACGCGCGGATCAGTGACGTTTCCCAGCCGCCGGTACCAGTACCTCTTCGTCAACGGACGGCCGGTCGAGGACCGCGCCCTGGGCCGCGCGATCTCCCAGGCCTCTCGGGACGCGATCCGGGTGGACCGCCATCCCGCCGTCTTCCTGTTCCTGACGGCGGACCCGGGTGCGGTGGACGTCAACGTTTCGCCGGCCAAGACGCAGGTCCGCTTCGCCGACCCGGCGACGGCGTTTCGTCTGGTCTACCACGCGCTCCACTCGGCGCTTCTGGCCGGCAAGGAGGAGCGGCGGCTGCGGTCCGTGCCCTCGGGCTCCGTGGTCGCCGAGGGCGCCGCGCCCTATCGCGATCCCTTCTCCGCGACGCCCGGCGCCCCCGTCGGCGTTCCCCCTCCGCCGCGCGAAACAGGCGACGAGGAGATTCGGCCCCCCGCGCCGCCGGAGAAGCGTCCGCCCGACATCCTGCCGATCGGCCAGCACCGGGAGTCCTACATCCTGGCGACCGGGCCCGAGGGACTCCTGATCATCGACCAGCACGCGGCGCACGAGCGCACGCTGTACGAGAGGATCCGCGACCGCATCGCCTCGGGGCGCGTCCTATCCCAGCGACTGCTCCTGCGCGCGCTCTTCGAGGCCTCGCCGGAGGAAGTGGAGACCCTCGCCCAGCGCCTGCCGGACCTCGAGGCCGCGGGCTTCGAGATCGAGCCGATGTCGGGTCGCTCCTACGCCATCGCGGCGCTGCCGGCCGAGGCCACGGGGCGAGAGCCCGCCGACACGGTCCACATGGCGCTCTCGGCC
>JBASRI010000410.1:0-1651 GCA_049273755.1 Thermoanaerobaculia bacterium | reverse complement strand
CCCTTGCCGTACGCCTCGAGCGCCGCTTCGCGGACCGCGCGGGCGTCCAGGGCCAGGAGAGCTTCCGCGATCCGTCCGCGCGTCCAGTCGAACTCCGCGGGGTCGATTCCGAGCGTCCGGGCGGTGTCGGCCTCGGGCCCCGCTCGGGCGCCGCGGATTCTCAGATACATGTCGATCTGCGCGGGTGTGAGCTGTCCGCTTTCGGGAGGGCGGAAACCGGGCTGGACGCGGCTGCGAATGGCCCGGACGGGATCGAACGCCGGGGCCTCTTGCCCGCGCCGGCAGGCGCCTGCGCTGAGGAGGGCGGCGGCCAGCATGAGCGCAACGGTCGAGAGACGCACGCGGGAAGTGTACTCAGCACAAGCCCGCGCCTGCGAATGGTTTCCGGTGACCCGCAGTTCGTTTAAACTGAGATGTTCCCCCGGGGCAGGCGGATGCTCGAAAAGCTTGGGAAATACGAGATCGCCGAGCAGATCGGCGTGGGCGGCTTCGGCGCCGTCTACAAAGGCCGAGATCCGTTCATCAAGCGAACCGTCGCGATCAAGACCTGCCAGGTCAACGACGACGAGATCAAGCACCGGTTCTTCCGCGAGGCCGAGCTCGCAGGGAACCTGCACCACCGCAACATCACCACGATCTACGACTTCGGCGTCGAGAACGGGATCCCGTACATCGTCCAGGAGTTCCTGACCGGCGAGGACCTCGACAAGAAGATCAAGCGTGGAGAGCCCATTCCGGTCGCCCGCAAGATCGAGATCCTGATGGCGATCGCCGACGGGCTCGGCTACGCCCACAACGCGTCCATCGTGCACCGCGACGTCAAGCCGGCCAACGTCCGCGTCCTGGACGACGGCACGGTCAAGGTCATGGACTTCGGGATCGCGAAGTCCCTGCAGACCGAATCCAACCTGACGCAGACCGGCATCACCCTCGGCACGTCGGCGTACCTGGCCCCCGAGCAGATCCGCGGCGAGGCGATCGACCGCCGGACCGACGTGTTCGCGATGGGAGTGCTCGCGTACGAGCTGCTGGCGTACCGCAAGCCCTTCCGGGGCGAGCACCTCTCCACCGTGCTCTACAAGATCCTCAACGAGACGCCCGAGCCGATCGGGACCCTCGCGCAGGACGCGCCTCCGGCCCTCGCGGCCGCGGTCGAACGCGCCATGGCGAAGGCGGCCGGCGACCGTTATCCGACCATGGAAGCCTTCCGAAAGGACCTCCAGGCGGTCTACCGCGAGCTCACCGGCGCCTCCGGCACCTACGCCACCGCGAGCCAGTCGAACACCGTGCGCACGGTCCGGACGGGTGCCGGCGAAGACCTCGAGACGACGCTGGCCACGCCCTCGAGCGGTGTCGCGCCAATCCAGGTCAACATCACGCCGCCGTCCGGAGCGCTGGCCCGCGTGCCCGCCCCGTCGGACGCCACGCCGACCTCGGCGTCCATTTCGGGGGCGCGCCCTCCGCTCGAGCTCGTCAACTTTCGCGACCCGTCGGCCCAGGCCCTGGCGGAGGACCCGACGGCGGGGCCGCGGCGGACCACGGAGACCGCGACCGGCAAGGGCGTCGGGAAGACGCGCATCGCGATCTTCGGCGGAATTCTCGTCGTGCTCGCCGCGGCGGCCGGGGCCTATCTCGTGATGCAGCGCGCCCC
>JBASRI010000407.1:0-4618 GCA_049273755.1 Thermoanaerobaculia bacterium | reverse complement strand
CGGCCGCGCTCATCGTGCTCCCGGCCCTCGCGGCGCTTCTCTGGCGGAGGCGCGCGGGCGGCTCGCGCATCCTGCGCTTCCTGACCCTCGGTGTTCTGCTGCCCGGCGGCGTCACGGCGCTGGCCGCCGCCGCGGTGCTCGGAGCGCCTCCGGTTGCCGACGTGTTCGAGGACGGCCACGCGCTGCTTCCGGCATCCGAATACCTGCGCGGGGAGCTTCCATATCGCGACATCGTTCCGGGGCACGGGCTCCTGAGCGACGGGCTCTTCCATGCGGCGGGACTGGACCTCCTGGGGGACGACTATCGCGGCTATTCGCGCGCCAACAAGCTCGCGGGAGCTCTCTTCTGGCCCTGCTTCTACGCAATCGGCCTCGCGGCGACCGGAAACCCGGCCTCGGGGTTCTGGGTCATGGCCCTGTCGTTTCTGTGCTTTCCCCAGTACGCATTTCCCAGAGTCATCGCGTCCCTGGCGGCTCTGGCTCTCGCCCTTCTCGCCTCGCGAACCGGAAAGCCCTGGGCGTGGAGGGCGTGCGGCGCGCTCCTGACGTTCAACCTCTGCGTGTCGATCGACTTCGCGGCCTACGCGGCCGGCGCCGCGGCGACCGCGCTGCTCGTGGCCCGGGGCGATCGCCGCGCTCAGGCGCGGGCTCTGTTTTCCGGCGCCGCCCTCTCGGCCGCGGCCCTCGGCACGGTATTCGCGGCGGCCGGAATCCTCGGCGACTTCTTCCACACGACCTTTCGTTTCGTCCCCGGACTCCTTCCCGCCTATGCTCAGGGCTTCCCTGCCCTCGTCCTGCCGAAGGGCAGTCCCTCCGCGCTTTTCGCCGATCCCCTCGCCGTCCTCTACATCGTTGCCGCGGCCGCGCTCATCCTGCTCGGCGCGGAGCTCCCGCGCGGGTCCAGGGTCTCCGACGGCGCGCGCGCGGCTCTTCCGGTGCTCACCTGGATCGTCCTGGCGATGCTGTCGGTTCTCGAGCGGCAGCACGTGGGCTATCCGTTCTTCGCGGTCCCCGCCGCGCTGGTTCTGCTGGGCCGTTGGTTCCGCGCGCCCGGAGCCGCGAGGCGTCTGCGGACCGCCCTCGCGGCCGCCTCCCTCTTCGGGTTCGCATGGCTGCGCAGTCCCTGGCTCCTGGCGATGTCCGTGGCCGGCGTCATCCGCCATCCGGCGCTCCCGCCCGACGCGGCGCCGCTCTCGGAGCCGCGCCGGGCGCGGGGCGCGATCTTCCGCCTCCACGACCGGACGCTCATCGTGAAGACGGCCGACATGATGCGGCGGGCTGGCTTTCGGGCGGGCGACACCTGGTTCGACTTCGCCAACGAGCCCGGGCTCTACTTCCTGTTCGACCGGCGGTGCCCGATCCGATACTACGAAGTCGCCTTCTACGAGTCCGATCGCGCGCAGCGGGAGGTCATCGACGCGGTCGCGCGCAACCCGAGGGTTCGCGCAGCGCTCGTCCGGTCCGCGTATCCCCCGATCGACGGGATCCCCAACGCCGTCCGCGCTCCGCTCGTCGATCGGTTCCTGCGCGAGCGCTTCTGCCCCTTCTTCGACGAGGACGGCATCGAGTTCTGGCTGCGCCGGCCATAGTAGTCTCGCGGCAATGGCCGTCTCGATCGCGCTGATCGCCCTTCTCCTGGCGGCGGCGGCGGCCACGGCTGGGATCGCGGCTTTCCTCCGCCGGCCTCTGCCCCGTCTGTTCCTCGCGGCCTTCGTCGTCCTCGCTTGCCTTCCATTTCCAAAGGCCTTCGTTACGAACAGGACCATCCTGCCGCTCGACCACGTGGGGTACACGATCCCGTGGGCGTCGCCGGTCGCCACCGCGCCCTACAACCCGTACCTGAACGACGTCGTCACGCAGATCCTGCCGTGGGCCAAGGCCACGCGCCTGGCCTGGAAGGATGGCGAGGCCCCGTGGCGCAACCGCTGGAACGGCTGCAGCATGCCGCTCGCAGCCAACAGCGTTTCGGCAGCCCTGTCGCCGCTGACGTTTCTGACGCTCGTACTGCCGCTGGCGCAAAGCTACACGTTCCTCGCGGCGTTGAGGCTTCTCCTCGCGGCCTGCGGCACTTGGCTCTGGGTTCGCGAACTCGGCGCTCCCGAGCGAGCGGCTCTCTTCGCAGCAACGGTGTTCGCTCTGTCGTTTTCATTTACGCCGCCTTGGCTTCTGTTCCCGCAGTCCGTGGAAATCGCACTCTGGCCGTGGGTGCTCTTCCTGTTCGAGCGCCTGCTCGACGAGCGCGGGAGAGGCCGGGCGATCGCCGCGCTGACCCTGCTCTTCGTCCTCATGATGCTGGCAGGGCATCCGGAGACGGCGGTCATCGGCTTCGTCTTCGCGGCGCTCTGGTTCCTGATTCGCTGGATCGCGGGAGACCTGCCCCGGCCGGGGCGGGTCTTCGGCGCGATCGCGTTCTCCGCCGCGGTCGCCGTCGGCACGACGGCGTTCCTTCTCGTCCCGTCCCTCTACGCGATCGCCGGTTCCGGCCGGCTGGCCGACGCGAGAAAACCGTACTGGGAGCCGATCCTTTCGCTGGCTCCCCACGCCCCGTCCTGGCGAATGCTCCCGACGTCGCTCTTCCCGCACACGCTCGGCAACGCGATCGTGTCGCCGACGCTGCCGGTCTCCGGAGCGTCGTTCCCCGAGAACACCCTGGGCTACTTCGGGATCGTCGGCTGGGCTGCGGCGCTCCTGTTCTTTCGCCCGGGGTCGCGGCACTCGGTGAAGGAGTGGGCGCTCTTCGGCCTTCTCGTCTGCGGCTGGGCCTGCTCGGTCGGGATCTGGCCGTTCGCCGAGATCATCAGCTTCACGCCGGGTCTGCGATACCTGTTTCCCGTGCGGTTGCACTCCTGGGAAGGGCTGGCCGGCTCGGCCCTCGCCGCTCTCGAGCTCGACCGCCTGGTTCGGGACGCGCGGGAGCGGGGCGTGGGCATCACCGCGACGATTGCGGTCCCGGCGGCGCTCGGAGCACTGGCCATCGCGGTCTACCTCGGCTTCAGCGCCGATCACGCCGACGTGGGAGGGCTCGGCCCCGCCTTTCAGGCGCGGCGCCTGGCGGTCACCCTCTTCGTTCTCGGGATGACGGCGATCCTCCTGGCGCTCGTCCGGCGCCGTCCGGGTCCGGCGATTCTCGCGTTGACCGCGCTCGCCGCGGCCGAGCTTCTCTATCAATGGCGGGGGCTCTTCCGCCTCTCCCCTCCGGAAGGGCTCTTCCCGGACTCGCCGCTGGTCGCGTTCCTAAAGAGCCAGCCGCGTCCGTTCCGGGTCGTCGGCAAAGGGCCGGCCCTGTTCCCTAGCACCAATGTCTTCGCCGGCGTCGAGGACATCCGTACGCACGATGCCATCGAGCGCTACGACTACCTCGAGTTTCTCGACCGCACCGCGGGATACGTCTACCGGTATTTCAAGAGCATCCGGAACCTCGACGCGCCGGCGCTCGATTTCCTGAACGTGCGCTATCTGGTCGCCGCTCCCGACGCGGAAGCGCCCGGACCGCGCTGGAGGCTCGCCTACTCGGGCGCCGACGGGCGCGTCTTCGAGAACCCGGCTGCGCTCGCGCGCGCGTTCGTGCCCGGGAGAGTCCGACTCGTCGCGTCCCCGGTGCGGGCCGAGGCTCCCCTGAGCAACGCCAACGCCGCATTCGGCGAGGCCGGTTTCCGCGAGATCGCAGCGAACTGGGACTGGGGCGGGCGGGCGTGGATCCTCTCGGAGACCGGGGGCGAGGTCTCCGGCGGGCGCGCCGAGATCTCAGGCTATGTCGAATCCACGAACACCGCCGCTTTTCGGGCGCGCGTGACCGAGGAACCCGCCTACGTCGTCCTGAGCGTGGTGCAGGACGGCGGCTGGTCGGCCTCGAGCGACACCGGCGCGAAGCTGCCGGTGCTGCGCGCGAACGGCCCGTTCCTGGCCCTGCGGCTTCCGGCCGGTGAGACGCGGGTGCGGCTGCGGTATCGGCCTCCAGGCGCGCAGGCGGGAGCGCTCTTCGGCCTGACCGGGGCCGCCCTCCTCTGCGCGGCCGGCGTCGCGATGTCGCGGCGTCGACCCCGAAGCCCGGCATGAGATCCGATCCCGGGCTCCCCTTCTGGGTCCCGTCGGCGGCGCTGCAGCGACACCTGAACCGCACCGCGACCGGCAATCCCGAGCAGGACTGGCTCTCCCACGTGCGCCTGCACCACCTGCCCGAGACGCTCCAACGGATCCTCGTGCTCCACTGCGGCAACGGATACCTGGAACGCGCCCTCTCCCGAAAGGACGGGATCGGAACGATCGTGGCGGCCGACGCCGACGCGGATACCGTCGCGCGGGCGCGCCTTCAGGCCGAGCGCGTCGGTCTCTCCGGCATCTCCTACGCCGTGCTCGATCCGGAGAGCGAAGCGCTGCCTGAGGGACCGTGGCACGCCGTCTTCGCGGAGGGCCTGCTGCACCACGTGCTCGGCCTCGAAGACCTCTTCGCGCGCGTCCACGCGGCTCTCGCGCCCCGAGGCCGGATCGTGTTCTCGGACTACACGGGTCCGGTCCGCTTCCAGCACGGAGCGGAACGGTGGGAGATCGTCGCGCGCTACTTTCGCCTGCTGCCGGACCGCATTCGCTGCGACCCCGAAACCGAGCGCGTGCTCTGGAG
>JBASRI010000395.1:0-3008 GCA_049273755.1 Thermoanaerobaculia bacterium | reverse complement strand
CTCCACAACCTGGGCCTGGCCCGCCGCCGCCTGGCGGAGCTGGACCCGGAGCGGGCCGCGACGCACCTCGCCGGCAGCGCCGAGGCGCTCGTAGAAGCCGTCGGGATCCGCGCGCGCCACGGACTGCTCGAGGGGCGCGCGCTCTCCGAACGGCACCTCGCCCTCACGCGCGCCCTCCTCTCGCAGGCGCGGGCGCAAACCGAAGGCTCACGAGCCTGATAGGCTCGGGCGGTGACGCCCCGCCGGTGGGTGGAGTACGTGATCTCGATCCTTGCAGGCAACGGCATCTACTTCGCCGTGCTGCACCCAGGGCTGCCGCCGTCCCTTCAGCATGCTCCCTTCCGGTTCGACCTCGGGCTGCTGATCGACTTCTGCTGCTGCCTCCTGGTTTACGCCGCGATCCGGCTGGGCAGCCGCCAAGGCCGCAAGATCGCCTCCCGCCCCCGCTGAGCGGAATCAGGGCTTCTCGACGATGTCGGGCTTGAGCGTCGAAACCACCCCGAGGAATTCGTCCTTCTCCTTCTGCGGCACCTTGAACTTGTCGAGCGCGTCGCTCAGGATCTTCACGGTGGCGTTCCAGTCCGCCTCTGTGATCCCGAGCCCTTTGTGGGCGGCCCTCGTGTCCCGCCCGATGTAGACGCAAGGGCCTCCCGTGACCGAGCAGATCTGGTCGACGACGAGCTGCCGCAGCCGGCCCTTGGAGCTGTCCGAGAGACCGACGAGGTAGCGCGACAACGACTTGTCGGCTGCGAATTTCGCGATGAACTCGTCGGTGACCGCGGCGATGGCGTCGTAGCCGCCGAGGCGCTTGTAAAGCGTGGGCGCGGCCGCCTGCTGGGCCAGCGCCGAGACACCCAGGCTGGAGAGCGCGAGGACCCCGAGGATCGTGCGGAGCTTCATGCGTATTCCTCCTTTTCCTTCATCCGTAATCCGGGCGAAGTTGGATTTATCGCAAACGGGGGAACAGAAAGATCAGTACCAGGCCGAACAGGAAGCAGTAGACCGCGAGCCAGTGGACCTTCCGGGTCGAAACGAGCCGGATGAGCAAACCGATCGTCAAGTATCCCACGCACCCCGCGACGGCGGCGCCGAGGACGTACATCCCAAAATCCGGCGTCGAGCCAGGTCATGCGGTCACATTAGGACAGGCACGATGACGGGCCGAAGGCCCAGCGCCCGCCGGCACGCGCGCTTGGCCGCAATCGCGATCTCGGCCCGCAGCCACTCGGGGTCGGCGCGCTCCTCGCCGGACGCGCGGCCGAGCACGGCACGCGCCGCCCGCGCGACCTCCTCCGAGAGCGCCTCCTCGTCCACCGCCACACCCCGCGACACGACGTCCACGGACCCGTCGCGGATCAAGACGACCACGACTCCCTCCTCGGCGAGCTGCCGCCGCTCCCGCACGACCTCAGGATCCACTTCCTCGGTTCGGTCGTCCAGATAGACGGTTCCGCAGGCGACCGCTCCGGGCGTGAGAACGGCGCTGCCCTCCGCGAGCGTCAGCCGGTCTCCGTTGTCGAGCAGAAAGATGCGCTCCGCGGGGATCCCCCCGGCGTGCGCGATTTCCGCGGCGGCGGCCAGCATCCGCCGGTCGCCGTGCACGGGCAGCACGAAGCGCGGACGGGCCAGGCGCAGCCACTCGGCGATCTCGTCGCGGTGCGCGTGCCCCGAGACGTGAATCGGCGGCTCGCTCTCGCGCACGACGCGCGCGCCGCGGCGCACGAGGTGATCGCTCATCCGGTTGACGGAGCGCTCATGCCCGGGAATCGTGCGCGCCGAGATCAGCACGAGATCTCCTTCGGAGAGCTCGAGGTCCGCATGCTCCCCCAGCGCCAGCCGGTAGAGCGCCGAGAACGGCTCACCCTGGCTTCCGGACGTCAGGCAGAGAAGGCGCCCGGGAGGGATCTCGCGAAGCTCGGACGGCGAGGGCCGCGCGCCCACCGGCAGCCGCAGCCGGCCGAAGCGCTCCGCAATCTCGGCGACGGCCCGCATGCTGCGCCCGAGGATGGCGACCCTCCGGCCTTCGGCGATCGACGCCTCGGCCGCTTGCGCCAGGCGCGCGACGTGACTGGAAAACGTCGTCAGGATGATGCGGCCCCGCGCGCCGGCAAACGCGGCGCGCAGCCCTTCTCCCGCGACCCGCTCGGAAGCGGACCGTCCGGGCCGTTCGGCGTTGGTCGCGTCGACGAGCGCGAGATCCACACCCTCGCCCACCGCCGCCACGAGCCCCTCGAAGTCGGTCGCTTCCCCGTCGGGGGGGTCCGCGTCGAGCTTGAAGTCGCCCGAGTGCAGGAGCCGCGCTCCCCCGGCCTCGATCAGCAGCGCCGCCGAGTCCGGCACCGAGTGCGAGACCTTCAGGAACGTCACGGCGAAGCGGCCGGCCTCGACGCGCCGGCGGGGGACCGCCGCGACCATCCCCTCGAGGGAGACCTGAGCCTCCTCGAGCCGGCGGCGCGCCAGGGCCAGCGTGAACGGCAGGCCGTAGACCGGCGCGGAGCACCAGTCGCGCAGGAACGGCAACGCCCCGACGTGATCCTCGTGTCCGTGCGTCAGAAACACGCCGTCGATCCGCTCGCCGCGCAGTACCGAGAGGTCCGGCGCGATCCGGTCGATCCCGGGAAACGTCTCGTCGGGGAATGAGACGCCGACGTCCACCAGGATGCTGGAGCCGCCGCACTTCAACCACAGGACATTTCGGCCGAACTCGCCCACACCTCCGAGCGGGACGATGTCGAGCGGCTCTCTCATGCGGACAACGGCGTCCAGCCGCGCGCAAGCGCCAGGAAGTCCTCGAGGGAGAGCTCCTCGGCGCGGGCCTTCGCCGTTTTTCCCAGCGCCGCCAGGCCGCGCTCCCAGAGGGTGCGCTCTCCGGCCGAGGCCAGGGCGTTGGCGAGGGTCTTGCGCCGTGCGTTGAACCCGAGCGAGGCCAGGCACAACGCGCGCTTGACGAGGCTCGCGTCGAGCGGCTCGGCGCGCGGCGTGAGCTCCAGCACGCTCGAGACGACCTT
>JBASRI010000379.1:0-5997 GCA_049273755.1 Thermoanaerobaculia bacterium | reverse complement strand
GCTCAAGGTCGGTCTGGAGGCCTTCGTCGCCGAAGGCCCGGGAATCGTCGAGGAGGTGGCGAAGACGGGATCGAAGGTCTTCCTGGACCTGAAGTTTCACGACATCCCGGCCACGGTCGCCGGCGCGGTCGCGTCGGCCGCGCGCTCGGGCGCCACGATGGTCAACGTCCACGCCTCGGGCGGCCGCGCGATGCTCGAGGCGGCGCGCGACGCGGCGCGCCGCGCGGGTCTTCCGAAGTTGATCGCCGTCACGCTTTTGACGTCGCTCGACGCGCGGGCGCTGGCGGATCTGCCGATCGCGGGTCATCCTGAGGGCATCGCGCGCCGCCTGGCGCTTCTGGCCAAGGACTGCGGCCTGGACGGCGTGGTCTGCGCGGCGGCGGACCTTCCGGCCATCCGTGGCGCCTGCGGTCCGGACTTCTTCACCGTCGTGCCGGGCATCCGGCCGGCGGGCGCCGAGGTCGGCGATCAGAAGCGGATCGCCACGCCCGCCTCGACCCTCCAGGCCGGAGCGGACCTGCTGGTGATCGGCCGGCCCGTGACGGCAGCGCCGGATCCGGAGGCGGCGCTTTCCGCGATCCTCGCGGAGGCCGCATCCGACGCCGGGGCATAATGCCCTCGCGATGAGCGACTGGAGGGCCACTCACTCCACCTGGATCGTGGGCCACCGTGGCGCGCCGCGGCGCGCCCGCGAGAACACGATCGAAAGCTTCGACCTCGCCGAGAGCTTCGGCGCGGACGCGATCGAGCTCGACGTCCGGCTGACACGGGAGGGCGAGGCCGTCGTCTTTCACGACGAGGAGGTCATCCTCGGGACGCAGCGCATCCCCGTCAAGACCTTCACCTGGCGCGAGATCGAGAAGCTCGTGATCCCGTCGGAGATGGGGGAGTACCGCATTCCGAAGCTCGAGCAGGTCTTCCACCGGTACGGACCGGCGCTGCGGTACATCGTCGAGGTCAAGAGCGCGCCCGGCATGCCCCACGGCACCATGGCGCGCCGGGTGGCGAAGCTCGCGGACGTCTACGGGGTCGAGGCGCGCTGCCTCGTCGCCTCCTTCGACGCCGAGTTCTTGAAGCGCATGCGCGAGACCGCGCCGCATCTGGCGACGAGTTACCTCTTCGATCACCCCGTCGCGCTGCCGGTGCCGGGGCAAAACGCCCCGATCTTTCCGCCCGCGGACGCGATCGGGCCCCGGCGGGACCTCGTCACCCCGACGCTCCTGTCTCAGGCGGCGATGGTGAACCTGTCCGTCCATCCCTGGACGGTGGACGAGCCCGAGGAGATCCGCAAGCTGCTGGCCGCGGGCGTGGCCTCGATCACGACCAACGCCCCCGACGCGGCGCTCGAAATCCGGGAAGGCGCCAAGTCGCGCGAGACCGGGCTGGCCTATCCCGCACCCGGCGCTTGAGGTAGTCGCACAGGAGGTCTCATGCAGACGGCCGGCCTGGTCCTCGTCGGAGTGCTCGCCGGCGTGTTCGCCGGAATGTTCGGGATCGGGGGCGGCCTGATCATCGTGCCGGCCCTGGTCCTCATCTACGGCATGAAGCAGCACGCGGCCGTCGGTACGTCGCTGGGCGCGCTGCTGCTGCCCGTAGGGGCGATGGGAGCCTGGGTCTACTGGAGGAACGGGAACCTGAACATCCAGTACTCGGCGCTCCTCGCGGTGGGCCTTCTCTTCGGCGCGTTCCTCGGCGCGAAGCTCGTCGAGCCCGTCTCGGACCTGACGCTTCGCCGCATGTTCGGCGCCTTTCTGCTCCTGGTCTCGATCAAGATGCTGTGGGGCAAGTGACGCCGGTCCTGCTCGCGGCGGTCCTTGCGGCCTCGTGGGCGCCTCAGAAGAGCGGCGCCGACGCGCAGCTTCGCGGCATAGCCGTTCTCGACGCGACCCACGCCTTCGCGAGCGGCGCGGCAGGAACGGTGCTCCGCACGCGGGACGGCGGGCGCTGGGTGAAACTGGTCGTGCCCGGGGGCGAGGCGCTCGATTTCCGAGACGTCGAGGCGCTCGGCGCGGAGACCGTGCTGCTCATGAGCGCCGGAACCGCCGGAGCGGCGCGCATCTACCGCTCGGCCGACGGCGGGACGGCGTGGACGCTCGTCCATACGAATCCGGACGCGCAGGGCTTCTACGACGCCATCGCGTTCTGGAACGCGGACCACGGTCTCCTGCTCGGCGATCCGGTCGACGGCCGCTTCGTCGTTCGACTGACCGACGACGGCGGACGGAGCTGGACGGCTCCGCCGGCAGACGGAATGCCGCCGGCGCTCCCGGGAGAAGGCGCCTTCGCCGCGAGTGGCACTTGCCTCTTCGCGTTGAAGGGCGGGAGCGATGGCTGGTTCGTCACCGGCGGCGCAAAGACCTCGCGCGTCTTCCACACGAGCGACCGCGGCCGCACCTGGATCGCGGCCGAGACGCCGGTCCCCGCTGGCAACGCGTCGTCCGGTCTCTTCTCGGTCGCATTTCTCGACGGCCGCCGCGGATTCACCGCGGGCGGCGACTACAAGCAGCCCGGCCTGGCGGCGTTGAACGGCGCGCGGACCGAGGACGGGGGCAAGAGCTGGACGCCCGCGCCGATCTCGCCGTCGGGCTTCTTCTCCGCCGTCGTGCCGGTTCCCGGCGGGAAGGAGCAACTCGTCGCCGTGGGCCCGGGCGGCTCGGCGCTCAGCCACGACGCCGGGAGGACGTGGACACCCTTCGATAAGACCCCCCTGAACGCCGCCGCCTTCGCCGGACCGGACGTGGGATGGGCGGTCGGGCCGGAAGGGACGATCGTCCGATTCCGGCGGCCCTAGGGGCGGCCGTGAGGGCCGCCCCTACGACCCCTCCTGGCCCTGCTTCTCCCATGCCTCGCGCGAGAGGAGCTCGATTGCGGGAAGCGACTTGGCTGCGAGGGCCTGGTTGATGCCGGGCAGCTCTTTCGCGACCCAGGCGTCGAACTCCACCACAACGTCGGCGAGCTCGCGGGCGAGCGCGTCGGCGCGATTGACCTGGTCCGCGGTGGGGCGGCCGTCGTAGAAGTTCACGCTCCGGTACAGGTCCGTCAGGTACTCGCGCAGGCGCTCCTCGCCGGTGATCATGCCGCCTTCCTTGGTGGCGACGATCTTCTGGCGCAGCGCGTCGACGTCCGCCGAGGCCTTGCGGAGGCGGCCGGCCAACGGGTCGCCCGCGGGCACCTTGCCGGCGCGCTCGTCGAGGGCGAGCCGCGCGCCGTTGATGCGATCCACGGCGAACGTCATCTCGGAAAGCTGCCGGTAAAGCTTCATCGCGAGGTCGAACTGCGCCTTGCGGTCCTCGGGCGTGTGCTTGACGCGCGGGTCGGGCACGACGCGCAACGGCGTCGTGTAGACCTGCTTGTCCTTGGTCATCCGCACGGTGTAGGTCCCGGGCAGGACGCGAGGTCCCACCGCCGCGCCGAAGGCCGCCGTGGCGGCGGGCGGAACCCGGGGAGGCTTCAAGCGCATGGACCAGCCGGAGCGCGAGAGCCCGCGGCGCTTGCTCGAGGGGACCGTTGCGAGAACCTTGCCGTCCTGGCCGAGGACCTCGATCTTCAGGTCTCCAAAGATGTGCCGCTTCTTCTGATAGTAGGTGATCTGGGCGTCGCCGGGGGGGTTGGGACCCTCGAAGGTCGCGTCGCCGTATCCCCAGCCCCCGGCCATCGAGATGCGCCGCACGGCGGGCTTCCCGGGCACGAAGGCCGCCTCGCGGGAGAGGATGTCGCCGGTCAGATTTCGCAGCGGCGTGATGTCGTCGACGATCCAGATGCCGCGGCCGTGCGTGCCGATGACGAGCGCCGAGTCGCGCGGGTGGATCGCGAGATCGCGGACCGCGACATTCGGCAGATCGCCGCCCTTGTACTGCGCCCAGGTCTTGCCGCCGTCGAGCGAAGCCCAGAGACCCAGCTCCGTGCCGACGAAGAGCAAGCGGGGATCCGTCAGATCCTCCTTGACGACGTGGGCGTACCCGCGCATCGAGCCGTCGGACGGAGCGAGCGCCGTCCAAGTCTTTCCGAAGTCCTCCGTCCTGTACACGTAGGGCTTCATGTCGCCGAACGTGTGGAGGTCGAACGTGGCGTATGCGGTGCCGGCGGCGAAGTGGCCGGCCTCGATCGAAGAGACCCAGGCGTTCTTCGGGAGCCCCCCGACGTTGCCGACCACGTTCTTCCACGTCTTGCCGGCGTCGCGGGTCAGCTGCAGGTTGCCGTCGTCCGTGCCGGCCCAGATGAGGTTCGGATCCTTCGGAGACTCGGCGATCGCGTAGATCGTGGTGTGCATCTCGGCGGCGGAGTTGTCCACCGTGACGCCGCCGGACTGCTCCTGTTTCTGCTTCTCGGGGTCGTTGGTCGTGAGGTCGGGCGAGATGCGCTGCCAGGTCTGGCCGTGGTCGGACGAGCGGAAGAGGAATTGGGCGCCGACGTACACGAGGCCCTTCTGCGTGGGGGAGAGGTGGATCGGCGTATTCCAGTTGAACCGGAGCTTGCCCTCCTTGTAGGCCGGCAGCGGCTTGACGTTGCGCGCCTCGTGCGTCTTGCGGTTGACGCGGCCGACCTCGCCGCCCTGCGACTCCGCGTAGATGTAGGTCGGGTCGGCGGTGTCGGCGAACATCCAGAAGCCGTCGCCGCCGTACATGTTCTCCCACTGGGCGTTTGTGATCCCGCCGGGGTAGAGCGTCATGCCGACCCAGGAGCTGTTGTCCTGAAGCCCGCCGTAGACGTTGTACGGCTGCTGCATGTCCACGCTGACGTGGTAGAACTGGGAGATCGGCAGGTTCTCCGCCTTCCACCACTTGTTTCCGCCGTCGTAGGAGTACCAGACGCCTCCGTCGTCGCCCGCGATCAGGTGATCGGTGTTCGCCGGATCGATCCAGAGGTCGTGGAAGTCCCCGTGCGCGCCGCCGCCGATGTCGGTGAAGCTCTTGCCGCCGTCGGTCGAGGCGATCAGCGTCAGGTCGGGCTTGTAGATCCTGTTCTCGTCCTTGGGGTCCACGATCAGGTTGGCGAAGTAGAAAGGCCGCCAGACCATGTTCTGGCTGCGGTCGGCGGGCTTCCAGGTCGCTCCGCCGTCGTCCGAGCGGTAGAGGCCGTTCTTCGGCACCGCGGCTTCGATGAACGCATAGACGACGCTCGACTTTCCGGGCGCGACCGTGACCGCGACGCGGCCCCAGGGCTTCTCCGGAAGGCCCTTCGCGGTCTTCTCGTCGAGGCCGGTCCAGGTCTTGCCTCCGTCGGTCGACCGGAAGAGGCCGCTCCCGCTGGAGGCCTCGGGACCGTCGCCTCCCGAACGGAAGCTCCAGCCCTTGCGGCGGAAATCCCACATCCCGGCGAAGAGCGTCGACGGGTTCTGCCGGTCCATCGAGATCATGGAGCAGCCGGTCGAAGGGTTGGCGCCCTTGAGGACCTTCGCCCAGGTCTTGCCGCCGTCGGTCGTCTTGTAAACGCCGCGCTCCTCGCCGTCGCTCCACAGCTTGCCGGGGGCGCAGGCGTAGACCGTGTCGGTCGCCGTCGGGTCGACGAGGATCTTGACGATGCGCTCGGTCTCGGAGAGTCCCATGTTCGTCCAGTTCTCGCCGCCGTCCGCCGACTTGTAGATCCCGTCTCCGATCGAGACGCTGTTGCGGGTCCAGGCCTCGCCGGTCCCGACCCAGACGACCTTGGGGTTCTTCGGATCGATGGTCACGGCGCCGATCGACTGGACCGGCTGCTTGTCGAAGACCGGCTTGAAGGTCGTGCCGCCGTTGACGGACTTCCAGACCCCGCCGCTGGCCGCGCCGATGAAGACCGTCAGGCGTTGCCCTTCCCAGGAGGCATCGATCGCAGCGACCCGTCCGCTCATCGCGGCCGAGCCGATGTTGCGCGCGCCGAGTCCGGAGATGGTGTCGGTGTCGACCTTGACCGGAGGCGTCTGCGCCGCCGACGCGGAAGCGAGTGCCGCGCCGAGAAGAGCGGCCGGAAGCACCAAGGGAATCGAGACTCTCATGGCGGCCCTCACTGTCCCTGCCCCTT
>JBASRI010000370.1:0-2717 GCA_049273755.1 Thermoanaerobaculia bacterium | reverse complement strand
TGGGCGGTCGACGGAGGGCCTGCGGGTCGTCTTCATGGGGATGGGCGAGCCGTTCTTGAATCCCGAGGGCGTGCTCCCCGCGCTCGACGTGCTCTTCGAGATCCTGCCGCCCCGCCGCGTGACCGTCTCGACCTCCGGGATCACGCCGGCCTTCGCGCGATTCGCCGCGCTGCCGCGCCGCCCCAACCTGGCCGTCTCGTTGAACGCGGCCGACGCTGCGACGCGCGAGAAGCTCATGCCGATCACGAAGACGTACCCGCTTCCGGGCCTGCTGTCCGCGATGCGCGCCTGGCCTCTGGAGTCCCGGCGCGCGATCCTCGTCGAATACGTCCTGATCGCCGGCGTCAACGACCGCGAGGAGGACGCGAAGCGGCTCGCGCGGCTGCTCTCGGGAATGCCCGTGAAAGTCAACGTGATCCCGCTCAACGAAGACCCGGTGTACCTGCCGGGCTGGAAGCGGCCGGACGAACGGACGATCGACCGCTTCGCAGGCGCCCTGGCGGCGGCTCGGCTGCGGGTGACCGTACGGCGGAGCAAGGGCCCCGACGCCTCCGCGGCCTGCGGGCAGCTGAGGGGGCGTATCCAGGATCCGCGCCGGAAGGGTCTCAAGTCTCAGGTCTCAAGTCTCAAGTCCTGAGACCACCTGAAATCTGAAACCTGAAACCTGAGGCCTGAGACCTGAGACCTGAAACCTGAGACGGCGACTAAGCAGGAAGATACGTCCGGAAGAACTCCTCCCACTTCTTGGCGTAGGCAAGCGTCGCCACCGCCTCCGGCTCGTCGGCATGGTGGCAATGCCCGGCGCCCCGCACGTTCCAGATCGCGCTGTGGGCAGGCAGAGCGGCCGCGAGCCGCTCGGTGAAGCGCGGCGGGACGAGGCGATCCTCGGTGCCGTGCACCAGGAGCACTGCCGAGGTCACGCGGGCCACCGCGGCGAGGGGATCGACTCGGTCGATCCCTTCTTTCCCGGGAGGCAGGGCCAGCTCGCGCCGGATCCGGCCGACGGCGCGCCGGATCGCCCAGCGTGTCGTCAGGTCGAGCAAAGGCGCGGGCACGCGGGTGGCGCGAGAGAGGTAGTGCCGGGCCATCGCAAAGGAGTCGGCGAACGGCGATTCGAGCCAGATTGCGCGCACCCCCGGCCGGCCCGCGGCGAACTCGAGAGCGACCGAGGAGCCCGCGGAGCAGGAGTGGATTCCGAGCCGGCCGGCGTCGATCCCGAAGCCGTCGTGCGCCGCGGCGACGGTCAGCGCCAGGTCGTCCTTCTCGAGAAACCCGAGCGTGAAGAAGGTGCCGCCGCTCTTGCCGTGGCCGCGCAGGTCGGGCAGAAGGACGTTGTAGCCCAACGAGAGAGCGCGCGCGGCGTCGGGCCGCCATTCGCTCGCGTTTCCGCCTTTGCCGTGAAGGAAGAGGATCGTCGGACGCCGGTCGGGGTCGCCGGGAGAGGCGAACGTCGAGGAGATCTCGACGGGCAGCCGCGGGCTGCCCTTGTGGCGCAGATTCCCGACGATCGTCGCGTTGGCTTCCAGCGCCGCCAGCAGCTCGTCGTAGAGGTCGGGTGTGGGCCCGAGGCCGCGCGCCGAGAGCAGGCGCTCCGAGAGCGCCCGCGCCGCGACCCACGAGCCGGCGACGTAGAGCAGCCCGCCGGCCGAGATCCAGGAGAGAAGACGGCGGCCGCAGCCGCGCCGGCGTCGCGACGTCGCCTTGCTCCTAGCAGGCTGCTGAAAAGGGGATGCGAACTGTTTGAGCGGCGCTCGACGCGCCGACGAGAGCGAAGAATTGTCCTCGGCTGGTTTTCGTCATAGTTCCCTTTCGGTGGATCTTGCCTCGCCTCGTTCCTCAGAACTCTCGGCTGCCGGTCGCGAAGCGACCGCCGCAGCCGAAAGCCTCATCGCTCCTCGCCGATGCGAAGGCATCGCTGTCGTCGCGCTTCCTTGCATCTGACCCCGCGGCGCTCGACACCCGACCACCGAAGGCAGACCCTCGGCAGTAGGGAACGCCGCGTACTCGCGGCGTTTACCCGCCTCACACCCTTTTTCAGCAACCTGCTACTCCAGGCCGTACGCCCGCTGCGCGCGCTTGCCGTTCTTGCCGAGAACGCCGACGACCTCGACCGGACCCTGGACGTAGGTCTGGCAGGCCAGGCGCACGCCGCGCTCCTTCCACCGCTTTCGCACCAGCGCCAGGGGCTTGACGAACCAGAGAGCGAGGGAGAACTTCTCGAGCTTCGTCGGGGGCGACAGGTTCTCAGCGCCGGAGACCGGAAGCACCGCGCAGGTCGCGCAGAGCCCGTCGCCGCCGCACCACTTCCAGAGACGGGCGTCGCATTCGAGCGCGGCGTCCCAGAGGCGGTAGCCCTCCCAAACGTCGATTTCCTTGCCGTTGATGACGCAGCGCACGCGGCGCCGCTCGGGCTTCGGATTCGCGGCCATCGCCCGGAATTATACGGGGAAGGCGGACGCAGCCCGGACTGTCTGTGATCACCCGGCCGAGGCACGGGCCGATGCGGCGCCGAGAGGGCCTTCCTTGACGGGAGTTGGCCGAGCCCAGCGGCACATTGCCCGCGACAGAGATTTTTCGTCGAGGCGAGGAAGCGCGACGGCGCCTCGGCGGAAAAGTTTGGAGCGGAGAGTGCGGGCTAGAATCCCGGCATGGGAGCGCTCCTCCTCGCCGCATGGCTCGTCGCCCCCGAAGGGGCGCCTCCTCCGCGCTTTGCGGTG
>JBASRI010000360.1:0-8325 GCA_049273755.1 Thermoanaerobaculia bacterium | reverse complement strand
GCCTTCGTGGCGATGCGGCCGGACCGGAAGATCCCGATTCTCGGCGACTCTTTCGTCGTGGACAACTTCGCCCTCTTCTTCAAGGGGCTCGTCCTCCTCTCGCTCGTGCTCGCGATCCTGGCCTCGGTCCGGTTCGTCGGCCAGGCGCCGTATCCGGGAGGGGAGTACTACGCCCTCCTGCTGTTTGCCGGCGTCGGCATGCTCTTCATGGTCTCGGGCAACAACCTGATCACGATCTACATCTCGCTCGAGCTGATGTCCCTCTCCTCGTATATCCTGGCCGGCTACTTCAAAGGGGAGGTCAAGTCGACCGAGGCGGCTTTGAAGTACTTCATCCTCGGGGCCTTCTCCTCGGGCGTCCTGCTCTACGGCCTCTCGCTCGTCTACGGGGTCACGGGGACGATGAGCCTGCCCGAGCTGGCGAAGAAGCTGGCGGGTGCGGACCGCTCGAACCTGCTGATGCTGGGGATCCTGCTCATCCTGGCGGGCCTCCTCTTCAAGATCGCCGCCGTGCCGTTCCACGTCTGGACCCCCGATGTCTACGAGGGCTCGCCGACCCCCGTGACGGCCTTCTTCTCGGTGGGACCCAAGGTGGCCGCGTACGCGATCCTGGCGCGGATCTTCTACGTCGCGTTTCCGAAGTTCCATCCCGACTGGGGGCTGATCGTGGCGGTGGTGTCGGCCGCGACAATGATCCTCGGCAACGTGGCGGCGCTCCTGCAGACGAACGTCAAGCGGATGCTGGCCTACTCCTCGATCGCCAACGCAGGGTACGCGCTGCTGGGCGTGCTCGGCTTCAACACCGAGTGGGGGCTCTGGGGCATTCTGATCTACCTGCTCGCATACACGTTCATGAACTTCGGCGCGTTCACGCTGGTGATCCTGCTGGAGACCAAGGGTTACGCCGGAGAGTCGGTGTCGGATTTCAATGGTCTCGCCCAGCGCAGCATGCCGGCGGCGATCCTCATGCTCCTCTTTCTGCTCTCGCTCGCGGGGCTTCCGCCGACCGCCGGGTTCATCGGCAAGTACTACCTCTTCACGGCCGCGATGAAGGCCGGGTACGCCTGGCTCGCCCTGCTTGCGGTTCTGGCCTCGGCGGTGTCGCTCTTCTACTACTTCCGCATCGCGGCGGCGATGTTCTTCACCGAGGGCTCGGGCGCGAAGCTGCGCGGCTCGTACGCGCTGACGGCCGTCGCCGCGATCTGCGGGTTGGGCACGCTGCTGATCGGCGTGCTCCCGCAGCCGTTTCTGGCGGTGCTCAAGAACTGCGTGCTGGCGCCGTGAGGTCGGCGCGCGCGTGCCCGGCCACTCCCGATACGCTCTGATCGCCGAGGCGACGACCGCAGGCCTTCTCTTCCTCCTCGGCCCCGTGGCCGGCTACTTCCTCGGAAAGTGGATCGGGGAGGCGGTGGGGCTGGGTCGGATGCCCGCGTGGATCGGCGCCGCCCTGGGCCTGGTGGCGGCTTTCCTCCATCTCATGCGGCTGACGGGGCGAGCCTCGCAGTGAGCGACATGGGCACGGCGGTCGCCCGCGTCAAGCGCCGTTCGTTCATCGTCGCCGGGGTGTCGATCGTAGCCGCGTTCCTCTTCGGAGTCCGCCGGGGGGTTTCCTTGACAATCTGCTGCGCCGTGGTAATTTTCAGCTTCCTGGCTCTCGAAAAGGTACTCGAACGGATGGATCCGGGGCGCGCGAAGCCGGGATTTCGAACCCTGGTTCCCCTGCTCCTGGTGACGGTGGCGAGCTTTGCGCTTCTCGGGGTCGTTCTCTGGCGGTGGAAAGGCTTCGATCCCGCGGCCGGGGCCATCGGGCTCTCGGTCGTGGTTCTGGCGATCATTCCCGAGCTCTGGATGAGGAGGTAGAAGCGCGTGCAGGAGCATCATTCATTCCTCTACGGGCCGATCAACGCGCTATTGATCCGCCTGCTGGGCGAGCCCCCGGTCGAGAGGTTCTCGCCCGGAGTGGCGAAGTTCCTGTTTCCCGCGGGCAAAGAGGCCTGGATCCCGGACCCCGCGATCATGGCCATTCTGCTGGCCCTCCTCGTCGCGATCATTTTCCCGCTCGCCGCGCGCCGCTTCGACCGCTACCGCCCGGGCGGGGGCCAGAACTTCCTCGAGATGCTGGTCTCGTTTCTGCGCGACCTGGTCTCCGAGGCGATCGGGGAGGACGCCGTCCGGCGGTACCTTCCGATGATCGGCGCCCTCTTCGTCTTCATCGCGATGGGAAACCTGTTTGGCCTGTTCTTCTTCCTCCAGCCGCCAACCGGATCCCTCTCGACCACCGTGGCCCTGGCGGTGATTTCGTTTCTCTACTTCAACGCCGAGGGCATCCGCCAGCACGGACTCCCCGGGTACCTCAAGCACTTCATGGGCCCGATGCTGCTGATCGCGCCGCTCTTCTTCGTCATCGAGATCATCGGCACGTTCGCGCGGATCCTGTCGCTCTCGCTGCGACTGTTCATGAACATTTTTGGCGAGCACACGACCACGAGCGTCTTCGCGAGCCTCGTGCCGATCGTGGTGCCGTGGCCGATGATGGCCCTGGGCATCTTCACGGCCTTGCTGCAGGCTTACGTCTTCGCTCTGCTCTCGGCGGTGTACGTCAGCGGGGCCATAGCGCACGAGGAGCACTGAGGCTGCGGTCAGTCGTGATAGCGTCCGCAAAGTAGCGCGCCAAGAAGGCGTCAAGAGAAGGAGATACGAGGGATGCTGAAGAAGACAGTTGTCTTGTGTGCCCTGGCCCTGGTCCTGGCCATGCCGGCACTTGGACAGGAGACGGGCGGGGCGGCTGGCGCCGCGGGGGGAGTCAAGTGGGGCGTCATCGGCGCCGCATTCCTGCTCGGGTTGGCCGTCTTCGGTGGGGCCGCTGCCCAGGGTAGGGCCACCGCGGCGGCCGCCGACGGGATGTCGCGCAACCCTGGAGCCGCCAAGGACATCCGCGGCATGACCCTTCTGGGACTCGTTCTGATCGAGTCCCTGGTGCTCTACGCGCTGCTGATCTGCTTCCTGATCTACGGCAAGTAGTTCCGAGAGCGGGCCCGGGGTCCCCAGAAGGCCCCCGGTCCCCGCTGTCCTCCCCGGGCGACACGCTGACCACCCTGGAGAACCCTTTCTGACCCCCCGTGCATACTTTCTTTTCAGGAATAACTAAACGCTCGGGGGGTCTAGCCCGTAGAAAAAGCGAAGGTTAGCCCGAGTCGATCCGGTCCGGCGTGAGGCGAGAGCCCCAGGCGCGGCCCGGGCAAGGATTTTGCGATTGGCCAGGGGCATGGAAAAGGTAAACGTGCAAGAAACTCCCGAGCAAGACGCCCCGAAAGCGGTGTCGTCCTGGGACTTCAACTCCCAGGTCATGCCCTTCGTGGACTCGCTCTACAACACCGCGTATCGCATGACGAGGAGCGCCGAAGACGCCGAGGACCTCGTGCAGGAGACCTACTTCAAGGCCTACAAGTACTACGACAAGTTCGAAGAGGGCACCAACCTGAAGGCCTGGCTCTTCAAGATCCTCAAGAACACGTTCATCAACAACTACCGCAAGCGCAAGCTCGAGCCGCGCAGCGTGGACTTCGCCGAGATCGAGGATTCCTTCGAGCGCATCGTCCGGCGCGACTCCTCCGAGCAGCCGTCGGACCCCGAGTCGGACTTCTTCTCCGGCGTCCTCGACGAGGACGTGAAGAAGGCGCTCGAGTCGCTCCCCTACGACTACCGGATGGTGGTCGTCCTGGCGGACCTCGAGGACTTCTCGTACAAGGAGATCGCCGAGATCCTGGAGTGCCCGGTTGGAACGGTCATGTCCCGCCTCTACCGGGGCCGGAAACTCCTCGAGAAGGCGCTCCTGAAGTACGCCCGGAAGCACGGGTACATCCGCGGGGCCGAACCGACCAAGATGCGGACCCGGCCGAAACCGACGCCGGCCTAGTTCCGGCGACCCCGGCCGTAACCGGGGTCACAGGCCCGGGGGCCCAGAATCGGCGGCGGGCGCCTTCCTTTCGGGGACGGAATAAGGGGGTCCCGCCCCTCGTTCTTCCCCTCGGTCCGATGAACTGTTCGAGAGCTCGCTTCCTCGTCTACGCCTACCTCGGCCGCGAACTGCCGCGGACCGATTCCGAGGCTCTCCAGCGCCACATCGCTCACTGCGGGTCCTGCGCGGCTCGGAGCCGGTCCGCCCGCAACCTGGGCCGGCTGCTGCGCACCCGGCTCGAATACGCGCGGGCGCCCATCGGCTTGCGCGAGCGGCTCAACGCCGGCCTGGTGACTCCGCACGTGCGGCCTCGGTACGCACCGCTCGCCGTCGCCGCCTCGATTCTTCTCCTGATCCTTCCGTTGGTGGCCGACCAGCGCAATCCGCGCGCCGCGGCCGCCTCTCTCGCGGGCACGGTCGCCATAGCGGCGCCCCCGGCTTCCATCCGTCCCGTTTCCCGGAAGATGACGGGCACATTCGTTTGCCTCCAGTGCGAAGCCCGCCACCACAGCGGTGTGTGCCCGCTGGACGAAGCCATCCACGAGCTCGGATTCTGCGCCGACAACGGTGAGACCTGGCGCGTCATGTCGGCGGATCCGGCCTTCACCCAGGCGTCCGTCGGCCAGACGGTCACGGTCGAAGGCATGACGTTTCCCGAGTCGGGCTTCCTCCGCGCCTCTCGAGTCGGCTACTAGGCTCGGATTCTGAGCGGCCCGCTTCGCGGGCCGACCGACAGGAGAGGGGAAGCCGCTTCTGGTTCCTCTCCCTTGGAATCTCGTCCCTTACAATCCTTTCCAAATGTCCCAATGGATCGAAGCCACGGCCCCGGCGCGTGTGGATCTGGCTGGGGGCACATTGGACCTCTGGCCGCTCAACGTCCTTCACCCCGGCTCGGTCACCGTCAACCTGGCCGTGGATCTGCGGGCGCGCTGCCGCGTGCGTCCCGGATCGCGATTTCGCGTCACGGTTCCGGACCTCGGATACGAACGGGTCGTCGGGAAGCCCCGGGAGCTTCTCGCGGATCCCCGCGGGGCGCTCGCCGGCGCCGCCCTCGAAGCGCTCGACGTGAAGGAGCCTCGAGAGCTCGAGCTTTCCTCCGACGTGCCCTACAGCTCGGGGCTGGGAGGGTCTTCGGCCCTGACCGTGGCGATGGCGGCCGCGCTCTCGCGCAGCCTGGAGCTTCCGTTCGACGATTCCGCCCGGGTCGAGCTCATGCGCGACATCGAGACGCGCGTCCTGGGCAAGCCGGCGGGCATTCAGGACTACTACCCGCCGATCGCGGGGGGATTGCACTGTCTGGAGCTCCGGCCGGGCCGCGTGGGCGTGCGGAGGCGCGATGTCGACCCCGCGGCCTGGCTCCGGCACCTGACCCTGTTCGACACCGGCGCCGCGCATTCCTCCGGCATGAACAACTGGGAAGTTTTCCGCGCGCGCATGGAGGGCGACTACCTCGTGGCGGCCCGGCTCGACGAAGTGCGCGATGCGGCCAGGGAGATGGCGGATGCCGTGACGCACGATGACTTCGCCGCGATGGGGGCCGCCCTCGGGCGGGAGTGGGCCGCGCGTCGGCGCCTCGCGCCCGTGGTGTCCTCTCCCGCCATCGAAGAAGCCATCGAGACCGCGGTCTCGGCGGGCGCCTGGGCCGGCAAGGCCTGCGGCGCCGGTGGAGGCGGCTGCGTCATCATCCTGGCCCCGGCCGACAAGACGCCTGCGGTTCGAGAGGCTCTCGGCCGGCTGCCGGGAGGGCGGCTGATCCTCGTGGCCGCCGAGAACAGCGGCCTGGAGATAAGAGAGACGTAGGGCGGGGGGGCCGCCCCTACGTGACCGTCTTCATCCAGGCCACGCAGCGCTCGAGCTCCCGGCGCATCGCCCGCGAGGACTCGGCGCGGTAAGACCCTCCGTGGCCCGGCAGGACCCACTCGAAGTCGTAGTCGAGCAGGCGCCCCATCGAACGGATCGTCGCGGGCCAGGAGTACCAGTTCGCGTCGCGGAAGGCGACGAGCCGGCCCCGCCGGCGGGACCAGGCCAGGTGATCCCCGGTAAAGAGGAACTTCTGCCGATAGAGCAGGACACAGTGGCCGCGGGTGTGGCCGGGGGTCGGGATCGCCAGGAGGTCCTCTGCGAGAGAGACGGGCTCCGTGCCCTCGAGCGGGCGCTCGATGTCCGCCGTCTTCGCCGTGAGGTCGTCGCGGTGGAGCACGCGCTCGCAGCCGAAGCGCTTGCGCAACGCCGCGTGGTCCGCAACGTCGTCGCGGTGCGTCAGAAAGAGCGTGGCCACGCCGCCCCGACTCTCCAACGCCTTGAGGAGGGGGCCGGCGGCGCGCGGGGAATCCACGAGGACGTTGCCCTCGGGGCGCTCGAGGAAGTAGCTCCAGGCGCCGAAGGAGCTCTCGGCCGTGAATCCGCAGAAGAAGACGTCGTCTTCCACGAGCTCCGGGAACGCGCGCACACCGGGTGAGGCGTCAGTCCTCTCGACGGTTCCGATCGAGGCGGTCGGGCAGGCGACGAGGGCCATGAGCGCCCGCCGGCGGCTTTCCTCGTTCCGCGGCTGGGCGTGAACGTAGGAATGCCCTTCGCCTTCCTCGAAGACGGCCGGGGCGATGCGCCGGCACGTGTCGCAGTCGATGCACGTGCGGTCGACGTAGAAGTTGCCCGGGGCGTTCTGGGGCAGGCGCTGCGCGAGAGAAGCCACGCGGTCTAGATCCGTTCGAGCTCGGCCACCGTGCGCTCGCCGACGACGTTGCCGGTGTTCAGGGTCGTCGCCGGCTCGATCAGGACGATCCAGCATTCGTCCCTGGCCGACGGCTTGTGCTCCACGCCCTTCGGGACGATGAAGATTTCGCCCTCCGAGAGCTCGATGTCGCCCGTGCGCAGGCCCATCGTCATCGTTCCCTTGACGACCAGGAAGAGCTCGTCCTCGGTCTCGTGGTGGTGCCAGAGGAAGTCGCCCTGGAGCTTCACGACCTTGACCTGGTGGTCGTTCAAGTCTCCGACGATCTTGGGCGAGAACTGGTCGGTGAAGCGGCCGAACTTATCGAGCAGGTTGACCTTTTGCATTTTCCGCTCCTTCTGCCGTCATCCCTCGTCGAGCCCGGGATCCCTCGGCGCTGAGCGCCTCGGGATGACCTCGCGAAGTCGCTTCGCGTTTCGCGAGGTCACATCCGATCCGGTCGCGGAATCCCGAGCAGTTCCAGCAAGCGAGCCATCTCCCGCTCGAAAATACGCGCGATCGCGAGCCGGCGGTTCCGGATGTCGGCGTCCGGCTCCTGCAGGATCGGGTTCGAGTGGTAGAAGTGGTTGAAGCTCTGGGCGAGGCCGAACGCGTGGCGGGCCAGCGTGGCGAGCTCCAGCGTCTCGACGGAGCGCTCCGCCACGTCCGGGATCGAAGCGGCGTCGAGTGCGATGCCCCAGAGGTCGTCCTCGAACTCGCCCCGGAGAGAGCCGGCCGGCGGCGTGGAGGCGAGACCCTTCTCGACGAGCTTGCGGAAGATGTTGTCGGCGCGCACCAGGGAGTACTGCAGGTAGGGCCCCGTGTCGCCCTCGAAGTTCAGCGCCTCGTCGAAGTCGAAGGCGATGACCTTATTGCGGCCGACCTTGAGCAGGAAATAGCGCAGCGCCCCGACCGCGATCGCGCGGGCGTCGCGTTCGGCGTCCCCGGGGTCGGCGCCCTCACCCCGCCGGCGGGCGACCTCTGCCCGCGAACGCTCGAGGAGCAGCTCCACCAGGTCGTCGGCCTTCACGCCCAGTCCCTTTCGCCCCGACATCTCCACGAAGGGTTTCTTCTCGTCCTCGGCCGAGAGCCGGTACTCCTCGCCGAAGCGCTGGGCCAGCTCGCGGGCGGCGGCGGGCGAGAGCGCCACGATCTCGTAGGAGAAGTGGGTGGAGCGCTCGGCTTCGGCGGCATGGCCGAGGGCGCGGAGACCTTCGCGCACGACCTTCTGCGGGTAGGACTGGCGCACGTCGATGACGTTGTAGACGCGCTGGCCGTGCCCGAACGGCGGGGCGTCCGGGGCGCCGCCGGCGTGGTCCGTCCGCCACAGAGGATGCTCGCGCACCGCCGCGGGAATCTCCTCCTCGCGCACGGTCCCGGAGCTCCAGCGCGGTCGAAAACGCCGGTAGTCGAAGTCCGCGTCGAGCAGCCCGAACTTCCAGAGCTGGTACGCGATGTCCTTGCCGGTATAGGTGACGGTCCCGTTGGAGCGCACGAGGATCTTGTCGGGCTCCTCCATCCCGGCGAAGTCCTCCGACTCGGAGAGGCGCAGCACCCAGCAGCCGGTATGCTTGCCCTCGGTCTCCAGGTGGATCGCGCCGGAGCTCTTCAGGAGCTCGAAGGCGCGCGTCCAGAAGTCCTTGTGGAGGATGTCGCT
>JBASRI010000587.1:0-2105 GCA_049273755.1 Thermoanaerobaculia bacterium | reverse complement strand
TCCGGGAGCTGGACTGGGGTGAGGGAGGACGCGTGGGGCCGCTCACGCTCACTCTCGCGCCGGCGCGGCACTTTTCGGGGCGAGGCCTGACCGACCGCGACCTCACGCTGTGGGGGTCGTGGGTGATGACGGGCCCGCGCCACCGCGTCTTCTACAGCGGCGACTCGGGCGATTTCGACGGATTCCGGCGCATCGGCGCGGCCCACGGCCCCTTCGACGCGACGCTCATGAGCGCCGGCTCGTACGGCCCGACGTGGCCGGACGTCCACATGTCGCCGGAGGAGCTGGTCCGTGCGCACCGGGAGCTCGAGGGCGGCCTGCTCATCCCGGTCCACTGGGGGACGTTCAATCTGGCCTTCCACGACTGGAACGAGCCAATCGCGAGGATCGCCGTCGAGGCCGCGCGGCTTGGAGTGCCCTTCGTCGTCCCCAAGCCCGGCCAGCCGATCGAGCCGGCCAGTCCGCCTCCGGCCGAGCCCTGGTGGCGCGCGCTCTGACCCTGCGCGATCGCCCTCACAGCCCCGGAAGAATCGCGAGCCGCCTTCGCGGCGTATGTCGCTCGGGAGGCAGGGCTTGATGATTCAGATCCGCCGCTCCGAGGACCGGGGCCGCTTCGACCACGGGTGGCTCGACACCCGCCACACCTTCTCCTTCGCCGACTACCACGACGCGCGCTTCATGGGCTTTCGGGACCTGCGCGTCGTCAACGAGGACCGCGTGGCGCCGGGCCAGGGTTTCGGCACCCACGCCCATCGGGACATGGAAATCGTCTCGTACGTGCTCGACGGCGCGCTTGCCCACCGCGACAGCATGGGCAGCGGCTCCGTGATCGTCCCGGGCGACGTGCAGTACATGAGCGCGGGCACCGGCGTGCGGCACAGCGAGTTCAACGCGTCGCAGACCGAGCCCGTACATTTCGTGCAGATCTGGATCGAGCCCAACGCGTCGGGCCTTCCGCCCCGATACGACCAGAAGCGCTTCGACGAGGCTTCCAAGGCGGGACGCCTGGCCTTGGTCGCCTCGGGCTCGGGGGCGGAGGGTTCGATCGCGATCCGCCAGGACGTCAACCTCTACGCCTCGATCCTGGCGCCCGGCCAGTCGGCGTCGCTGGCGCTTCCGGCGGACCGCCACGCCTGGGTTCAGGTCCTGCGCGGCGCGCTGGACGTCAACGGCCAGGGACTCGAGGCCGGCGATGGCCTGGCCGCCTCCGAGGAGTCCGAGCTGCGCTTCGCCGCGACGGGGAAGACCCCGGCCGAGTTCCTGGTCTTCGACCTGGCGTAACTGACCCTTTGTCATCCCGAGCGCAGCGAGATAGCCGACCACCGAAGGCACCCCCGGCGGTAGGCAACACCGAGCTTTGCTCGGTGTTCATCCCTTTCGAGTCGCAGTGCGGCTTCTAAGGGCCCTCGTCGCGGCGTTCCTCGCGAGAGAAACAAGAATCCCTACCGCGACGCGCGGAGGAGCACCGTGTCCTCGGGCGGAAACTCCTCGTCGAGCTCGATCGCCGTTACCGGGTGGATTTCCCAGGCGGTGGCGCGCGCGATGTCGGGGCCCAGCAGCGGAGCTGTGTTGACGGCCCTGGACGCGGCTTCGAAGTCGTAGAGAAGCCAGCCCGTCACCAACACCCACCGGCTCAGGTAGCGAGCCCGAAGCCCTCGGGTCGACCCATCGACCCCCTGGCGGGCCATGGCCGCGCGGCCGAGGGGAGTGACGACCGCGAATACGCCGTGCGCCGGGTCGGGGATGTTGGGGTCCGAGACCAACTCGAGCACCGTCTCCTGGCGCGAGGGATTGCTCGAATGACAGTTGGAGCTCGACGCGCCGCCGTCGCGCACCGCCAGCACGAAGGCCGAGATCTGGACGGCGTCTCCGTTCTCGAACCGCAGCGAGTCGTCGCCGGGCTCGAGCAGAGCCTCGAGCGTCACGGTGTCGTCGATCGCGTCGTCGGTCGGGACGTCGGTGCGCGCCTTGCTCTCGTTCAGCTTCTGGACTTTGGACCGGGTGGCATCGCCGCGGGGAGGGCAGTCGGCCGCCGCCTGTCCGAGACTCGCGGCCGAGGCGAAGAGAAGCGCGCAGAACCCGGCGGCCAGCGTCTTCATCGAAGA
>JBASRI010000347.1:0-9372 GCA_049273755.1 Thermoanaerobaculia bacterium | reverse complement strand
ACCATCCCCTCTCCCCCCGGCGGGGGAGAGGTCCGGGTGAGGGGGGCGTCACGGTGAAACTCACCTTCCTCGCTCTCGGCGCGCGGCTCGCTGGCACGAAAATCGCTTTTAGCCTCTTCGGGGCCGTCTGAGGCGCCCCGGAAAGGACGAGCGCTCCATGCTTTGGACCATCTTCGTCATCCTCCTCATCCTCTGGCTCCTGGGGCTGGTTTCCGGATACACGCTCTCGGGCTTCATTCACATCCTGCTCGTGATCGCGGTCGTCGTCCTAATCATCAATCTGATCCCGGGCCGAAGAGTCGTCTAGGTGTTTTCGGCGGGGGCGGCCCCGGCGCGGGGCCGCCCCCATAATTCTGCCGGGTCAGGTGCCAACCTGAGACCTGAGACCTGAGACTTAGGGTCTGAGACCTGTCAGGCGGCGCCGGCGCGCCGGGTCGAGGCCCTCTTCGGGCGGTTGCGCGCGGCCCCGAGGCTCTTCTTCAGGGACTCCATCAGATCCACGACGTTGTCCTTGCCGGCCGCCTCGGCGCGGCGTCGCCCCTTGAGCGTGAAGCGGCGTTTCGATGACAGGAGTTTCTCGAGCGCCTTGCGGTAGGCGTTGGGGTGCTCGGCGGGATCCCAGCCTTCCTCGGACAACTGGTCGATGAGCATGCGCGCCATCTTCACTTCGGCGGGCCTGCGCAGCGGCGCGGGCACGGGCACGTTCGAAGGGTCGCGCAGCTCTTCGAAAGGCCGGAGCGTCTCGACCGCGAGGACCCGGGGTCCGGGCAGCAGCGTGGCGAGCTGCGGCTTCTTGCGCATCGTGAGCCGCAGGATGCCGACGCGATGCGCATCGTTCAGGGCCTCTCGCAGCACCGCGTACGCCCGCTCCCCGCCCTTGCGGGGCGCGACGTAGTACGGGGTGTCGAAGAGGAGAGGGTTCAAGGCCGAGAACTCGACGAACTGGAGCACCTCGATGTCCTCCGAGCCGCCGGCCTCCTCTTCGGCCTTTTCGATCTCCTCCTTCTCGACCAGGGCGTACTCGTCGTCGGCGAGCTCGAAGCCCCGCACGATCTCGTCGTTGGGGACTTCGACGTCCTCCTCGCTACAGAATTTCTTGTACACGATCGGCGCCCGGTCCTTCCGGTGGAGGAGCCGGAACGAGACGCGCTCGGAAGCCTCGACGGCCGAGTAGAGCGAAACCGGGATCGAGATCAGCCCGAAGGTGATGTGTCCGTTCCAGATCGGCCGCATGCGAAGGCGACTCTTCTCAGACGGCGGCGCAGTCGGGATGCCCGCAGTCGCACCCCGTGCCCCGCGGCTTGGACTGTGCGGCTTCGGCGCAGTGCTCGCTGCAGAACTGCTTGCCGTCTTGCTCGAGCGTGGCGTCGGTGCAATGACAACCCGGGTGTTCGCAGCTCATGGGTTTGCCTCCATGCGCCTTCTTAGCAAGCGCCCTGCCAAACGCCCGGGCGGCACGTTTCCTGAACAGTCGAACAGCGGGCCTCTCGGCCGCCGTCAACATCAGCCGGGCGCTCGATGAGCGGCCGCGGGGCTCCCCGCACTAGGAGGAATGACTCGAAAGACCACTTTCTCTTGCATTTGCGGGAATGGATCTTGCAGCATGACGGGCGCGGCCCTGGAAACCCGCATTCATGAGGAGTTGGAGCCATGAAGAGGATTCTCGCCCTGGCCGGAATCGTCATCCTTGGAGCAGCGGTCGGATGCCAGAAGAAGGAAACGGCTACGACCACGACGCAGACGGAGACCAAGAGCGAAGTGCCGTCGGCCTCCGGAACCCCCGGCGCGACGACCACCACGGAAACCACCACGACCGTGACGGTCGACGTGACCCCGACCCCCGCGCACTGAATCCGGCTCCGGGCGGCGGCGGGGCGCCGCCCGGAATCCGCATCCCTCTCTCCGAGTGTCCCGTAACAGAAACCGATCGCGCGATTCCTGCGCGAGGGAGTTACCGCGCGACGCCCTGGAGCGACACGTCGAGCTGCCGGACGGTCGCAAAGCGCTCGGCGACGTCCTGCCAGTTCCAGACGCTCCACACCGCTTCGAAGAACTCGGTCTTGCGGTTCTGGTACTGCAGATAGAACGCGTGCTCCCACGCGTCCAGGACGAGGATCGGCACACCCGCCTGCGCCAGGTTCGACTGGTGATCGTAGATCTGCGTCGTCAGGAGCCGGCCGGCGAGGGGCTCCCAGATCAGGGCGGCCCAGCCCGACCCCATGATCGTGGAGGCCACTTCCGTGAGCTGATTCTGGAATGCGTCGAAGCTGCCGAAGTCGCGGTCGAGCATCTCGGCGAGCTCGCCGTCCGGCCGGCCGCCGGCCTTCGGCGACAGGTTCTGCCAGAAGATCGAATGGAGGACGTGGCCCGACAGGTTGAATGCCAGCGCCTTCTCGAGGCCAGCCATCTTCGACGGGTCGCGGGCGTCCCGCGCCGCATCGAGCTTCTCGAGCGTGTCGTTGGCCCCTTTGACGTAGCCGGCGTGGTGCTTGTCATGGTGGAGCTCCATGATCTTGCCGGAGATGTGGGGCTCCAGCGCCCCGTAGTCGTAGCGGAGATCCGGAAGCGTGTAGACGGGCATGGTCGTCCTCCCTCGCTGTTCCTGAGCGAAAAGCGTGCCGGGCGTCCCGGCCGGGCACCCCTCTTGCAGTCTACCGCCGCGGAGGTGGCTCGCCATGCTGAAGCTGGCTCTGACGTTTCTGGTGATCGGGCTGGTGGCGGCGGTGCTCGGCTTTACCGGGGTCGCCGGCGCGTCGTTCGCGATCGCGAAGGTGCTCGCGGCCGTGTTCGCGATTCTGTTTCTGGTCTTCCTGATCGCGGCGCTTGCCGGCGCCAACAAGGTCGCAAGCTCCATGCGCTAGGCGCGGGAGCGTCCCAACGGCCCGCGGCCGCGGGCTCGACGGGCCGCGGGGCTTCGTCTTGCCAAAAAAAAGCCGGGGCAACCCCGGCTCGGAATGATACCCAGAGCGGTTAAGGCGACGGCGGGTTCTTGACCTGCAGGTTGTTGATCACCCGGACGACCCCATCGGTGCTGCGGGCTTCATGCTCGGCCTCGGCCTTGACCTTCGCGTTGGGGACCTCGCCCGCCAGCGTGACGACGCCGTTGGTCACGTTGATGTCCACGTTCACGATGTTCGAGAACCGGTCGGCCGTCAGCTTGGCCTTGACGGCGGCGTGGATCGCGCTGTCGTCGATCTGCCGTTTGGGGCTCTGTGTGGTCGTGCAGGCGCCGAGAGAGACAGCCAGGGCGATCACGGAGACGATCCCGAGGGTCAGGGAAGGTTTCATCATTTCCTCCTTCAGGTCGGGCCTTCGGCCCGGCCGGGGCTCGAAGCCGGGAAAATCCGCGGCTCGTAACCTCGGCGCCTCAGAACGCACGGGGCGTGCCAAGAAACGCGCGCGGGACTAAGGCCTTGACCCTGCACTCGCCGTCGACGCCCGCGGCTTTCTCGAAGTCGGCGACCGCGGCCTCCTGATCCCTGACCACCTGGTCCATGAACTGGCGGTCGAACGCCTGGCCGTCCACGGCCATCAGGGCGTCGAGGCTCTTTTGTTGGGCCAGGTCCGGCCCGGTCGGCAGCCGGATTCCGTCGGGCTCCGCCGCTTCCCGGAGCCGGGCATTCGCCCGGGAGCGGTCCTCGACCATCCGGGCGGCAAAACGCCGGACCCGGCCGTCCGCGGCCTTCCGGACGCCCGCGCCCCCGAGCTCCACTTCCGCCAGGCCTGCGGCCGCCGCCTTCTTCGCGAATGCGGCGAGCGGAATCTCGAAAACGGTCTGCGCGAAGAGCGCGGCCCCGAAAACGAACGCGAAGGCCGCGGACGCGAAAAAATAGCCGCTAACGCCCCCTCGAACGGGGACTTGCGGCGTCGTGTACGAGAAGGGGCGAATCGGGCCCCGCTTCGTCGTCAGCAACTTCCTGCCAGAGCGCGTGTCATCGCGCCTTCGCCGTGTGCTGCTCCTCGTCGCCAGCGCGGGCTTCCTCGACGGAGTGCGACTCGAGAACACGGCCGCGGCGGGCGGCGAGCTTGGAGATCTCAGCGTAGTGGTGCTTGAGAGCGCGGATCTCGTCCTCGGACAGGCTCTCGACGTCGATCAGCCGGTTGCTCGCGCCTTCGACCGCCGCCACGATCTCGTTCAACTTGAGCTGAATGGCCTTGGCTTCCTTGTTCTGGGCGCGCTGGATCAGGAAGACCATCAGGAACGTGACGATCGTCGTTCCGGTGTTGATGACGAGCTGCCACGTGTCCGAGAAGCCGAAGACCGGACCGGTGACCGCCCAAACCAGGATGATCGCGACCGCAATGGCGAACGCCCATGAGCCGCCAGCCCACTCGGTGGCGGCGAGCGAAAGGTTCTCGAGCGCGAGGCCCAGGCCGCCGGTCTTGCGCGCCGGCGCCGCGTCGGTCCGATTCCTTTGGCTCTTCCGGGTCATGGTCAGGACGCCGCCCGCTCGGGCACGGGTCTGCCGGCGGCCTCGGCGGTGCGCTCGACGACGCCCACGCGGTGCTCGAAGGCGAGCTTCCCGCCCAGCCAGCCCGAGATGCCCAGGAGGCCGAACCCGATCACCGCCAGGCCCACCGCCAAGGGCCGGCGCGTTTCGGGCATCGCGGCTCCGTGGCGCCGCAGGAAACAGCTCGCGGTGTAGAAGGCGATCACCATCAGGTTGATCGCCGCGTGCCACGTGGCGATCCGGAAGGCGCGCGAGCTCATCCTGACGCTGAAATAGTCCACGGCGCCGAAGACGGCGGCGAGAAGCGCGAAGGCGATTCCGATCGCGATGCAGGTGAACGAGAGCTCGTACCAAAAGGGCTCCTCCGGGCTCACCGTGAACAGCACGTCGCCGACGAGCGCGATGAAGAACGCGCCGATCGGAATCGGCACGAGCATCGGATGGATCGGGTGATTGCCCAGGGCCGCTTTGCTTTTCATCGACGAGCCTCCAGATCCTCGGAAATGCAACGGGGGTGCCACGCAAGATCGGAGAACCGCGTCGGTCTGGTTCTTGCAGCCGCGCCGGTTTGGAGGTGGAAATGGCCAGATACGGAAAGACAGCGCAGCGCAAGGTCGAGAGGGCGATGCGCGAACGCAAGCGCGGGACGCTGCGGTCGGGCCGCTCCGGCAAGAAAGTGACCAGCCGCAAACAGGCGATCGCCATCGGCCTCTCGGAGGCCAGGAGGGCCGGCGGCAAAGTTCCGAGGCCGCGAGGCGCCGCCCGCCGGAGCTCGAGTAAGCGAAAATAGCGTGCCGGGGGAGCGCGGGAGGCCTTGCTGGCATCCGTCTTGCTTCAACCATGGGCAAGGGCTTTCAGGAAACTCAAGCCCGCTCCCGCCATCACATCCCGCCAGCGCGGACCCGCCCCCTGAATAAGTGGGGCGGAGTTCCCTGCCCGGCGGGCGGGCGCGGAGGCGGGGGTCGGCCGGGGGGGAGAACGCAATCGGTGGGAGAGCTGTTCGAGGCCGCGTGACGAAAGGTCGAAAGAGGGTGCTCCTCGCCGTGCTCGGCGCCGTCCTCGGGACGCTCGCCGTCGTGCTGCTCGCCCTCAACCTCTCCTCGGGCGAGCGAAAGATCGATCACCGGATTCCGCACCTCTATCGCGTCGGCGACGCCCAGTTCGTGCGGTCCATGGGAACCCTCCTGGGACCGCCCCTGGTGGGAGGCAACACGGTCGTCGAGCTCGTCAACGGCGACCGGATCTTCCCGGCGATGCTCGAGGCGATCCGCGGCGCCCGGCGCAGCGTCACGTTCGAGACCTACATCTACTGGTCGGGCCGGATCGGGGAGGAGTTCGCCCGGGCCCTCTGCGAGCGGGCGCAGGCGGGCGTGAAAGTGCACGTCCTCCTGGACTGGGTGGGCAGCGGGAAGATCGAGAAGTCGTACCTGGAGCGGATGGAGAAAGCGGGAGTGCAGCTCGAGCGGTACCACCCGTTGGCCTGGTACACGCTTTCGCGACTGAACCACCGCACCCACCGCAAGCTCCTCGTCGTGGACGGCCGCGTCGGTTTCACCGGCGGCGTCGGCATCGGCGACAAGTGGATGGGCGACGCGCAGGATGAGGACCACTGGCGGGACACGCACTTTCGGCTCGAGGGGCCGGCCGTCGCGCACATGCAGGCCGCGTTTCTCGACAACTGGCTGAAGACCCATGCGGAGGTCCTGCACGGGGAGGATTACTTCCCTGCGCAGCCTCCGGCGGGGGAGATGGCCGCCCAGGTCTTCAAGAGCTCGTCGCGGGAGGGCAGCGAGAGCATCCGGATGATGTACCTGCTCTCGATCGCGGCCGCTCGGGAGAGCATTTTGCTCTCGGCGTCCTATTTCGTGCCGGACGATCTCTCGGTGCGCATGCTGGTCGAGGCCCGCCAGCGCGGAGTCCGGGTGGACATCATCGTCCCGGGGCCCAAGGTCGACGTCGAGCTCACGCGCAAGGCCTCACGCGCCCGCTGGGGCCGGCTTCTCGAGGCGGGCGTCGAAATCTCGGAGTACCAGCCGACGATGTACCACTGCAAGGTCATGATCGTGGACGGGACCTGGGTCTCGGTCGGGTCGACCAACTTCGACAACCGGTCCTTTCGCCTCAACGACGAAGCGAACCTCAACGTCCTGAATCGCGACTTCGCTCGACAGCTCACCCGGACCTTCGAAGCCGACAAGGCGCTCTCCCATCGGATCACCCTCGAGCAGTGGCGCCGCCGCCCCTGGAGCGAGCGGGCCGTCGAGAGAATTCTGAGTCTCTTTCGCTCCCAGATGTGAGCTCCCCGCTGGCACGCCCCGTGCATTTTCTCGCGTCGAGACGAAAGGGGGACCCGTGAGCACGAAACGACCCGTTGCCAGGGAGCAACTGAAGGACTTGCTGTACCAGTCGCTGGAAACCGAGCTCGGAGGCGTGCAGGTCTATGCGACTGCTCTCCAGTGCGCCGTGAACGAGGACCTCGCCAAGGAATGGCAGGAGTACCTGGAGCAGACCCAGAACCACGTCCGAATCATGCGCGAGGTCTTCGCGAAGCTCGGCCTGGATCCCGAAGAGGAGACCCCGGGACGCCTAGTGGTCCGTCAGATCGGCTCGGCGCTCGTCGAGGCGATGCGCATGGCGATGAGCGCCGGAAACCCGGACGCCGCCCAGATCGTGGCCGCCGAGTGCGTCGTGCTCGCGGAGACGAAGGACCACCTCAACTGGGAGCTGATGGGCGAGTACGCCGAGAAGCGCAAGGGCGAGGAAGCCAACGCCCTCAAGCAGGCGCACGGCGAGGTCGAGGAACAAGAGGACGAGCACCTCTACCACACGACCGGCTGGTGCCGGGAGCTCTGGATCCAGTCGCTCGGAATGCCCGCCGTTCTCCCTCCGCCCGAGGAGGAGAAAGAGGTCAAGACCGCGATCGGCGCGGCGCGGGCGAGGCAGACGCGCGAGGAGATGCTGTGAGCCGAAAGGCTTCCAGCACGCGACAGGATACCTTCTCGGACAAAGTCGACCGGCTCTACGAGCTGATCGAGGACATCGACGTCGCGATGTTGACCACGCGGCGGCGCGATGGAAGTCTCGTCTCGCGGCCGATGGCGACCCAACACCGGTCCGACGGCGCCCACTTCTGGTTCGTCGCCGAGGAGGGCTCGCCCAAGCTCGACGAGATCACACGCGATCCCAACGTCAACCTGGCCTACTACAACGACCGCACCCGGGAGTGGGTCTCCGTCGCCGGTGTGGCACGCATGTGCCGCGACCGGGCCAAGATCCGCGATCTCTACGAGCCCGCGTGGAAGGTCTGGTTTCCGGACGAGGGCAACGACCGGGACGGCGGCCCGGAGGATCCCCGCATCGTCCTGATCGGCGTCGAGGCGCGCTCGGCGCATTTCATGAGGGTCGAAAAGCCCGCCCCGGTGGTCCTCTTCGACGACGCCAGGGGACGGGCGCGCGGCGAGCGGCCGGACGCCGGGAGAATCGAGAGAGTGTCCGGCGACGCGCTCGGGACCTAGTCGGCTCGTTTAAGGAAACGAAGCCGGGACTCGTGGCGTCGCGGGCACGATTCTTGAACCTGCCGGAGGCGGAGGACTCCATGAGTTCGCGCCATCCGCAACCGGGCACTCCGCCGGCGCCGCCGATCGAAGACCCTGCCTCCAGGCAGGAACCCCGGATCGACGAGCCCGGCAGGCAAGTCCCTGCCGTCGATCCCCGCAGACCGGGCGCGCCGCGCCCGGTTCGAGAGCCACGCAAGAACCCCGACGCCGAGAACAACAGGGAGGAACGATGAGCAGGAAACCGAAAGCCGCCGCAAAGCCGTCCCCGAAACCCCGCCCCGAAAGCCCGTTTCTCTCCGACATCAAGGAGCTCCGCGAGCGGGCGCGCAGGCACATCCTGGAAGGGGCCATCACGGAGAACTATCGTGCCGACCGCGCGACCGTCGTCCGGATCCTGAACGAGGCGCTCGCCACCGAGATCGTGTGCGTGCTCCGGTACAAGCGTCACTACTTCATGGCCTCGGGGATCCAGGCGCAGGCCGTCGCCAACGAGTTCCTGGAGCACGCCAACGAGGAGCAGGGCCACGCGGACCGCATCGCCGAGCGCATCACCCAGTTGAACGGCGAACCCAACTTCAATCCCGAGGGCCTGGCCACGCGGAGCCACTCCGAGTACGTGGAGGGAAACTCGCTCGTGGACATGATCCGCGAGGATCTCGTCGCCGAGAGAGTGGCGATCGAGTCCTATTCGGAGATCATCCGCTACCTGGGCAACGACGACCCGACGTCCCGCCGGTTGATGGAGGAGATCCTGGCGAAGGAGGAAGAGCACGCGCAGGATCTCCAGACGCTGCTGGAGACGCTCTCGGCCTAGCCGGCGCGCGCGGTCGGGCCGGCGGCGCCTCGGAATCAGGCTAAACTCCGGCTCCGCATGACGGACCCCGCGGCTGGCGCGCTCGTCGAGGCGCACGACCTCCACCGCTCGTACAGACTCGGCCAGGCCCGGGTGCCCGCGATTCGGGGCGTCTCGATCTCCGTCTCCCCGGGCGAGTTCGTGGCGCTCCAGGGCCCCAGCGGCTCCGGCAAGACGACGCTGCTCAATCTGCTCGGCCTGCTCGATACGCCGGACTCGGGCCGCGTCTCCGTCGAAGGGCGGGACGCCGAGGCTCTGTCCGAAGACGACCGCTCGGACCTGCGCCGGGACCGGTTCGGCTTCGTGTTCCAGACCTTCAACCTGATACCCGTGCTGACCGCCGAGGAGAACGTCGCATACCCGCTGGCGCTCAAGGGGCTGGACGCCGCCACGCGCCGCGCCCGCGCGCGGGAGCTTCTGGCCTCGGTCGGGCTTCCGGACAAGGCGGACGTGCGGCCCGACCTCTTGTCCGGGGGCCAACGGCAGCGGGTCGCGATCGCGCGCGCCCTGG
>JBASRI010000306.1:0-8093 GCA_049273755.1 Thermoanaerobaculia bacterium | reverse complement strand
CCTCACCGCCGCGGGGCTTTTCGCGGTCGCGGGAGCGCGCGCGCAGGAGGGACCCGCCCCGACGCCGACCCCCGTCCCGTCTCCCGCGCCGTCACCCGAACCCCCGTCCCCGCCGGCGCCTCCGCCCATGCCGGGGCCGTCCTCGGGCGGAGCCGTGAATCCGACCTTCTTCAATCCCGCGATCGCCGTGATCGGCAACTTCCTGGCGACCGCCGGCCGCAACCCCGTGGACAACCAGCCATCCTTCCAGTCCAAGGAGTCCGAGATCTCGTTCCAGGCCGTCGTGGATCCGTACGCCCGCGCCGATTTCTTCGTCTCGATCTCCAACGCCGGCGTGGAGCTCGAGGAGGGGTACGTCACCTTCCTCCACCTGCCCCTGGACCTGCTGGTCAAGGCCGGCAAGTTCAAAGCCCAATTCGGCAAGGTCAACACGCTTCACTTGCACGTGCTGCCCTGGGCGGACGAACCCCTTCCGATCGTCAACCTGCTCGGCAGCGAAGAGGGCTGGGCCGACGCCGGTATGTCTGTGGCGAAGCTGATCGAGCTGCCCGGAGACACGTTTTCGGAGCTGACCGGCCAGGTCTTCGCCGGCAGCGTGAGCGGACTCTTCGATGCCCCTTCCCGAAGCAAGGTGGCCTGGGCCGGGCAATACCGCGTCTACCGGGACCTCGGCGACGATCACAATCTCGAGATCGGCGCGAGTTACGGCCGCGGCTTCAACGGCGTCACCACGGAGACGACCACGTCCCTGCAGAACTTCCACCTCGTCTACCGCTGGAAACCTCTGCAGGGCCGCCCCTACCGGTCCTTCATTCTCCGCGGCGAATACTTCCGAAGCCTTCGCCAGCAAAGCGGCCCGACGCAGATCGCCGCCGGCTACTTCGTCTCGGGGGACTACCAGCTCGCGCGCCGTTGGTTCGTGGGCGCGCGCTACGAGTGGTCGGGGCATTCCGACGACGCGACCAGGCACGACCGCGGGGAGGCGCTGACGATCACGTTCTGGCCAAGCGAGTTCTCTCAGATCCGCGGGGAGCTCCGCCAGCGCCGGTACGCCGGCGGGATCATGGCCAACGAGGCCCTCTTGCAGATCCAGTACGCCATCGGCGCGCACGGCGCCCACCCTTTTTGAGGTGCACGCATGAAACGCATCGGCTTTCTCCTCGCTCTCCTGTTGGCGGCGGCTCCGGCCCTCGCGACCGTCCGGGTCGTGACGAGCCTGCAGGATTTCGCCTCGATCACCGACGCCATCGGGGGCAAGCGCGTCGAGACGTTCGCCCTGGCGAGGGGGTATCAGGACCCGCACTTCGTCGAGCCCAAACCCTCCTTCGTGCTCAAGCTCTCGAAGGCCGATCTGCTCATCCTCGCAGGTCTCGAGCTGGAGGTCGGGTACCTTCCCCCGCTCATCGACCAGAGCCGGAACGACAAGATTCGCCCGGGCGCTCCCGGCTACCTCGACGCTTCGGTCGGCTGCGACATCCTCGAGCGGCCCACCGGCGTCGTGACGCGGGCCATGGGTGACGTGCATCCGTTCGGCAACCCGCACTACTGGCTCGACCCCGAGAACGGCCGGATCATCGCGCGGTCGATCGCCGACCGGCTGGCGAAGCTCGACCCCGCCGGGGCCGCGGAATACAACGCCAACCTCGCCGCCTTCGAGGCCAAGCTGACCGAGGGCGAGAAGCGCTGGCAAGCCGCGCTCGCGCCCTACGCGGGCACGGAGGTCGTCACGTACCACAACTCCTGGCCCAACTTCCTGAAGCGATTCAAACTCGTCGCCGCGGGCTACATCGAGCCCAAGCCCGGCATCCCTCCCTCGCCGTCGCACACGGTGGAGCTCATCGAGCTGATGCGGGCCGGAAAGGTGCCGGTGATTCTCATGGAGCCGTACTTCGACCGCAAGACGCCCGCGATGATCGCCGAGAAGACCGGAGCGACCCTCCTCGTGTTCATCCCGTCCGTCGGCGGAGTTCCCGAGATCAAGGACTACTTCTCGCTCTTCGACTACGACGTGCATCTGCTCGCGGACGCACTCGCCGCGAGGAAGGGCGGGGCGCGGTGACAGCCCTCGAGGTCCTCCTGCCGGCGTTCGTCGCCGGCCTGATTCTGACCGGGATCCACACGTACCTGGGCGTGCATGTCGTCGAGCGGGGCGTCATCTTCGTGGACCTGTCGCTGGCCCAGATCGCGGCTCTCGGAACGACAGTCGCGTACCTCGCGGGATACGACCTGCACTCGGGCACGGCGTACATCTTCTCGCTCGGGTTCACGTTTCTGGGCGCGGCCATCTTCGCCGTCACGCGCTCGCACCGGCAAACGCGCATTCCCCAGGAGGCGATCATCGGCATCGTCTACGCCGTCTCCGCGGCCGTCGCGATCCTCGTCATGTCGAAGGCCACGCAGGAGACCGAGCACCTCAAGGAGATGCTGGTCGGCAACATCCTCTCGGTGTCCTGGAAGGAGCTCGGGAAAACGGCCGTTCTCTACGCGCTGGTCGGCCTCTTCCACTACGTCCTCCGGGACCGCTTCCTTCTCATCTCGATGAACGAGCAGGAGGCCGAGCGGCGGGGCTGGAACATCCGGTTCTGGGACTTTCTCTTCTACGTGTCCTTCGGTTTCGTCGTGACCTCCTCCGTCGCGATCGCCGGCGTGCTGCTGGTCTTCTGCTTCCTGATCGTGCCCTCGGTGACGGCGATGCTCTTCGCGGAGCGGCTGGGGGCGCGCCTCGCGATCGGGTGGACCATGGGCGCCGCGGTGTCGGCCGCCGGCGTTGGGGTGTCGTTTTGGCTGGACCTTCCCACGGGAGCCACGATCGTGGCGACCTTCGGCGCCGCGCTGATTCTCCTCGCGGCCTACCGCTGGGCCGCCCGACGCCTGGCAGCGCGGACTCTTTGAGCGGCGCTCGACGCGCCGACGAGAGCGGAGAATTGTCCCCGGCTGGTTCCGTTCATAGCGGCCCTTCGAAGAAATACCCTTGTCGCACCCCGATCCTCAAAAACTCTGACCCCTCGGCGCTCGGCACCCGACCACCAACGCTTCACCCCCGGCAGTAGGGAACGCCGCGTACGCGCGGCGTTTACCCATCCCACACCCTTTTTCAGCACCCTGCTAGAACACGAACATGCCGACCGCGGCGCCGAAAAGGAGCGCCGCCGCGATCCCGACGAGGATCCGGCTCCCCCACGGGATGGGCTGCCCGCGCATGCGCTTGCGGTCGCTCGCCGCGAAGAGCACGGCGACGAGCAGGAAGGGCGCGAGAAGGCCATTGACGACGGCCGACCAGTAGAGGGCGCGCACGGGGTTGACGTTCAGGAAGTCGAGCGCGACCCCCAGGGCCGTCGAGAGGACGATCACGCCGTAGAAGTAGCGCGCGCCGCGGAGCTTGCGGTCGAGCCCCTGGCGCCAGCCAAACGTTTCGGCGAACGCATATGCGGAGGAGCCCGCCAGGGTGGGGATCGCGAGGAGGCCGACGCCGACGATGCCCAGCGTGTAGAGCAATTCGGAGAAGCGACCGGCCAAGGGCCGGAGGGCCTCGGCGACCTCCCGCGAGGTCTCCGGGTTCGTGATCCCGTGGCGATGGAGCGTCAACGCCGTCGTGAGAATCACGAAGAACATCACGAGGTTCGAGAAGAACGTGCCCAGGCCCACGTCCAGGCGGCGCTCGGCCAACAGAAGCCGCGGCGCCTCGGGGCGCCGAATGAGGATCCGCCGCCCCAGAGCCTTGTCCTCTTCGACTTCCTGCGAGGCCTGCCAGAAGAAGAGGTACGGCGAGATCGTCGTGCCCAGGATCGCCACCAGCGCTCCCCACTCCTCACCCCTGGGCCACCGCGGGACGAAAGCGTCCCTCAACACAGAGCCCCATGCGGGTTTGAGGTGGAACGCCACGAGAACGTACGCGAAGAGCACGAGCGCCAGCCACTTCAGAATCGAGGCGATCTGGTGGTATCGAAAGCGCACGATCGCCCACGCGATCCCGACGCCGAAGACCACCACGAACAGGTGGGAGTCCCAGCCCGTCAGCATCTCCGCCGCGTCGGCCATGCCCGCCAGGTCCGCCCCGACGTTGATCGTGTTGGCGAGGAAGAGGGCCGTGGCGGCCAGCACCAGCGCCCACCGCGGGTATTTCTGGCGCAGCGCCCCGGCCAGACCCCGCCCCGTGAACATTCCGATGCGGGCGCAGGCCATCTGGACCGCGGCCATCAGCGGCCAGGTCAGCCAGGCCGTCCATAGGAGCGACGTTCCGAACTGCGCCCCCGCGATCGAGTAGGTGGCGATCCCCGACGGATCGTCGTCGGCCGCGCCCGTGACCACGCCCGGGCCCAGGTTCGAGAGAAACTGCCGGAGTCGCCCCGGCGCGGCGCGCTGGCCCGCCTCCTCTTTCGGAGCTCCTTGCTCCAAGCGTTAGTCCTCTTTCGGCTCCCGCCGGGCGAAGTAGTCGCGCGTTCCGGCGATGTCGCGTTGGATCTGAGCCTTCAGGTCCATGACCGACGGGAACTTGCGCTCCTCTCGGAGCCGTTCGAGGAAAAAGAGCCGCACCTTGTCGCCGTAGACGTCGGAAGAAAAGTCGAGGACGTAGGTCTCGATCGTGGTCCGGAACTCCTCGTACAGCGTGGGGCGGCGGCCGACGTTGGTCACGCTCGGGAAACGCCGCCCGAAGGAGCGGATCTCGATCTCCGTCACGTAGACTCCGTCGGACGGCGGCAGCTCGTTCTCGGGCTCGAGGTTGATCGTCGGCACGCCGATCTGATGGCCCACACGGTCGCCTCGCGAGACGATCCCATCGAGCTCGTACTCGCGCCCGAGCATAGCGTTGGCCTCGCCGACCGCTCCGCGCTCGAGGGCCCGTCGGATCCGTGTCGAAGAGACCGGCTCCCCGTCGTGGATCACCTCCGGAACGGAGGACACGGCGAACCCGCACTCGGCTCCGAGGCGCGTGAGCAGCGCGAGATCGCCGCGCTTGCGCCGGCCGAAGGCGAAGTGCGCTCCGAGGAACAGCTCCGAGGCGCCGAGGCGGTCGCGCAGAAGCGTCCGCACGAAGTCCTCCGGCTCGGTCAGCGAGAAGTCCCGGGTGAACGGGATCACCAGCAGTGCGTCGATCCCTATCTTTTCGATGGCCTCTTCCTTCTGCCGCAGCGTTTGGATTCGGCGCGGCGCCCGATCCGGCCGCAGCACGGCCATTGGATGCGGCTCGAACGTAATGGCGAAGGAGGGGCGGCTGACGTCGCGGGCCCGGGCCACGGCCGTCTCCAGGATCTTGTGGTGCCCGAGATGGACGCCGTCGAAGTTGCCGATCGTCCCAACGCCCCCGCGCGGAAGATCGGTCGAGCGGAACGGATCGCGGATGACCTGCATCAAGCCGTCAGCGGTCAGCCTTCACCGGTCAGCCGACCACGCTGCCCGCGACGTCGTAATCGAACGTCTTGTCGATTCTCACGGTCACGATCTCGCCGGCAGCGAGCTCGCGTCCTCCGGTATCCGTGATCAGCAGCCGTCCGTCGATCTCGGGGGCCTGAGACCGGAGGCGCCCGTCGACCAGATACTCGTGCTCCTCCGACGGCCCCTCGACGAGGGCCTCGACCGTCTTCCCGCGCAGGGCGCGCAGCTTGCGCCGGGCGATGGGCTGCTGGAGCGAAAGCAGAAAGTCCCTGCGCCGCTCCTTCTCCTCCGCGGGGACCGGGTCCCCCAGCGGCTCGGAGCCGGAGCCGGGCTCCGGAGAGTAGGTAAAGGCGCCGACGTTGTCCAGCTCGGCGGATCGCAGGAACTCACAGAGCTCGCCAAACTCGGTCTCGCCCTCGCCCGGGAAACCGACGATGAACGTCGTGCGCACGGCGATCTCCGGCACGTGCTCCCGCATCTTCGCCAGCATCTTGAGATACGCGCTCGAATCGCCGCCCCGGCGCATCGCCGAGAGGATCGGCCGGGATGCGTGCTGGAGCGGAATGTCCAGGTACGGAACGAAGCGGGGCTCCCTCGCCATCAGCCGCAGCACCGACTCGTCCAGTGTCTTCGGGTAGGCGTAGAGAAAGCGGATCCAAGGAAACGAGGTGCCGCCGAGCAGCGCCTCGACCAGCCGCGCCAGGCCGTCGCGTCCGGCACCGAGGTCCTCGCCGTACCGCGTCGTGTCCTGCGAGATGAGGACGAGCTCCGAGACGCCTTGCGCCTCGAGGGATCGCGCCTCGGCCAGCAGGGACTCGACCGTGCGGCTCCTCTGCCGGCCGCGCATCTGCGGAATCGTGCAGAACGTGCAGGGGTTGTCGCAGCCCTCTCCCACCTTCAGGTAGGCGTAGCCCCGACGCCGCGAGAGAACGCGTGGCGCGCGCTCGTCGTAGAGCCGGGTCGCCAGGGGCTTGTCCGTGAACCGCGGCAGCGTGGGCAGGCCCTGGGCGGCTGCCGGGGCGTTCTCGAGCTCGTCCAAGCCCACGAAGGCGTCGACCTCGGGCATCTCGGAGGCGAGCTCGCGCCCGTACTTCTGGACCATGCATCCCGCGACGACGACCCGGTCGATCTCGCCGCGCTTCTTGCGCTCGAGCTGCTCCAGGATCGCCTCGACGGACTCTTCCTTGGCGCGGTCGATGAAGCCGCAGGTGTTGACCAGCACGACCCGCGCCTCTCCGTCCGCGACAATCTTGTGCCCCGCGCGCCGGAGGTGCCCGAGCATCACCTCGGCGTCCACGAGGTTCTTCGGACACCCGAGCGAGACGACGCCGACTGTGGGAAGGGTCCTCTCGCTCACGGGTAGATCCGCTTGAGGGTCCTGGGGTACGGAATCGCTTCTCGCAGGTGGTGGATCCCGCACACCCACGCCACCAGGCGCTCGAGGCCCATCCCGAACCCAGAGTGCGGGAACGTGCCGTAGCGCCGCACGTCGAGGTACCACTCGTAGGCTTCGCGCGGCAGCTTGTGCTCTCGAAGCCGCCGCTCGAGCAGGGCGAGGTCGTGGATGCGCTGAGAGCCGCCGATGATCTCGCCGTAGCCCTCGGGGGCCAGCATGTCGAGGCCCAGGACGACTTCGGGATCCTTCGGATCGGGTTGCATGTAGAAGGACTTGATCGCGGCCGGGAAGCGCGACACGACCAGCGGACGGTCGAGGTCCCCGCACAGCGCGGTCTCCTCGTCGGCTCCCAGGTCGTCGCCGAACTGGACCGGAAAGCCCTTCTTCTGAAGCTTCTGGATCCCCTCGCGATAGGTGATCCGTGGGAAGGGCTTCTTGACTGTCTCGAGCTTCGAGAGGTCCCGCTCCAGCCGCTTCAAGTCCTCGCGCGACCGGTTCAGAGCGCGCTCCACCAGGGCGACGATGAAATCCTCGGCGAGCTCGACCAAGCCCTCGAACTCCAGGAACGCCACCTCCGGCTCGACCATCCAGAACTCGGTCAGGTGGCGGCGGGTCTTGGACTTCTCGGCGCGAAAGGTGGGTCCGAAGCAGTAGACCTTGCCGAAGGCCGCCGCCGCCGGCTCGAGGTAAAGCTGGCCCGACTGAGAGAGATACGCCTTGTCCCCGAAGTAGTCGGTCTCGAAGAGCGTCGACGTGCCCTCGACCGAGGAGCCCGTCAGGATCGGCGAGTCGATCCGGACGAACTCGCGCTCGTAGAAGAAGTCGGCGATCCCCTGCTCCAGCTCCGAGCGGACCCGCAGGACCGCGTGTTGCTGAGCGGAGCGCATCCACAGGTGCCGCAGACCCATCAGGAAATCGACGCCGTGCTCCTTCGGCGTGATCGGGTACTCCGGCGAGGGACCCAGGATCTCGACCTGGGCGGCGGTCATCTCGAAGCCCCCCGGCGCGCGCTTCTCCTCGCGGACGGCGCCGACCACGGAGAGTGCCGACTCCTGCGTCGCCCTCTCGGCGGCGTCCCACACCTCGGGAGCGACCTCGGCCTTCGGCACGACCACCTGGAGGTAGCCCGTCCCGTCGCGCACGATGAGGAACTGGATCTTTCCAGAGGAGCGCTTGTTGTAGAGCCAGCCCCGGACCGTCGTGGGGCCGCCGGCGCACGCACCGATTTTCGAGATGGGGGTCGCGTCCATGAGGGCGCGGATTATAAGGGGGATCGATCCTGGAGCCGGCGACTGCGCCGCGACGCAACAGTCAGACACACCGC
>JBASRI010000303.1:0-6431 GCA_049273755.1 Thermoanaerobaculia bacterium | reverse complement strand
CTCCAGCTCGGCCGCTCGCTGCCGGGATTGCTTGGACCAGCGGAAGTCCCCATGCGAGCTGGCGGTTTTCCAGTACGCGGCCTGCTTGCCCAGGCTTCGAGCGGCGGCCAGCAGCCGCTTGTCCCGGAAGCCGATTGGCGACTCGGAGACGAGCCGGACCGCCTCGTCGATCATCCGCCGGACCGGCAGCTCCTCGCGTCTCAGCTCAGGCACGTGAAAGACCTTCCCGATCGCTTGCTGGAAGGCCTGAAAGACGGCGATCTCGGTGTTCTCGGTCTCAGTCGGGCTCACGGCAGGAGTCTATTCCTCGCCGCAGCAGTGCGCGGGCCCCGCGGATTGTTCTAGCGTTGGCTCTTCAGCCAAGTGCCAGGACTCCGATGATGACTCTCCGGCAGAGGGGCTGCTGCAGACTGCAGACCTGCACCTCTACGGTTCTGCCGGGGTCCGGAGGTTGTGCCCATCGACCGCAAACACTGCCAGTGCTCCATCCGGCTCTCGCTGACGGCACTGGCCCGTTAGCGACGTATCCAGCCAGCAACCTTCCAGCGGGATCCGCTCGTCGTGGAGAGTGAAATCGTAGTAAGCGAGAACATGGTTTCCTTCGACGTCCGCATCAACCGTGAGCCGTGGGAATTCGCTTTCCGAAACCTGGCGTAACTTTCCGGCGGGCTCGACGAAGAAAACCGGTCGAATTTCATCGCAGAGCGGATTGCGAAGGCCGAAGCGGAGAACGGGGACAGAACAGGTACAAGCTGAGTGCAGGAGGCGCAGGTGGGCGTTTGTAAGTGCTTGAATCAGTTGGTGGGCCGTGTGGGACTCGAACCCACGACCACCGGCTTAAAAGGCCGATGCTCTAACCAGCTGAGCTAACGGCCCAAGAGGCTGGTAGTTCTAAAGATAACTCACTTGTCAGCTTCGCGCCCTGCGGTCATTGCTCCCGCCCGGTTGGATGACGGGCAGATAGACAACCCCTCTACGACGCCGATCCAACGTGCCGCTTCCGGATTGGCTACTGTCGGGAAGCCGGCGTTCCCGAGGCTGTCGGGAGGGCGGCAGCAGCTCAAAGGAGCCTTTGAAGGAGCAAATCCCGTGCTCTCTCGTGAGCAGGAACCCGGTCTCGTACGGATCACTCTTCTGCACGGAAAATGAGAGCGCTGCCGGAACGCTGTCATAGAAGTACCGGGGGTCCGCTCCGATCCCGAGATTGATCATGTAGTCCCCCTCCAGCAGCGGAAGGTCTGAGACGTGAAAGCGCACCGTCCCGCGCTGCGGGATTCGGTATGGAGGGGCGCCCCGCATGTACGTCTCAAATCGCGTGACGAAGGTCCCTGTTGCCGTCCAAATGTCGTAGGCCACACCCGCGAGTCGAACTTTCCCGTCGCCAGCGTAGTCCACTTCCAGAAACCAGTCCTCACCAGTCTGGAAGATCTGCTTCTCGCGCCCAGCCGCATCGGTGATCCTCGCCGAAACGAGCGTCGGAGTCATGCCCTGCGGCCGGTTGGCATGTTGCCGGAGGTCCTGCAGGCCGCCCTGCCGCGCCTCGCTGTGAAGGTAGGCGCTCACGGCTTTGGGCGTATCGCCAAAGAATCGAATCTGCCCCTGCTCGAGCAGCATGGTCCGTTGCGTCAGTCGAGAGATGACCCCCATGTTGTGCGTCACGAGCAGGACGGTCCGACCTTCTCGGGCCAGCTCTCCCATCTTCTCGAGACACTTGCGCTGAAAGGCCGCATCTCCCACGGCCAGGGTCTCGTCCACGATCAGGATCTCGGGTTCCAGATGCGCCGCGACCGCAAACGCCAGACGTATATACATTCCGCTCGAGTAGTGCTTGACCGGCGTATCGATGAAGCGATCGACTCCGGCGAACGACACGATCTGCTCGAATTTGCGCCGGATCTCCGCCCTCGGCATCCCCAGGATCGACCCCGAGAGATAGACGTTCTCGCGACCCGTCAGCTCCCCGTGGAAGCCGCTCCCTACTTCGAGCAGCGCGCCCACGCGCCCGCGCACTTCGGCGTAACCGCTGGTGGGCTCTGTAATCCTCGAGAGGATCCGGAGCAGCGTGCTCTTGCCCGCCCCGTTGGGCCCGATGATGCCCACAACTTCCCCCCGCCGGATCTCGAAAGAAACGTCCTTGAGTGCCCAAATACGGTCATCTGGTGGGGCGGGGGCGGAGGTCGTTCTCCCGAGCGCCCAACGAAGCGGGGCCGCCGCAGCGTGAGCCAGGGTATCGCGCAGGGTCCAGTACGACGCCCGCCGGGCCGGGACACGGTACTGCTTGCTCAGTCCTTCCACACGGACGGCGGTTTCGGGCATGGCGATCGCGTCTTGCTGAATCAAGAGACCGTTAGGACGAATGGAGGGGGCTCTTCGCGCGAGAAGCGACAGCAGAGCTCACGAACAAAGGTTAACGGTCTTGGACGCTGGAAACGACTGGCCATCGGGTCAGGAGTCGGGAAACCGGACCATGGTTCAGGGCGGACGGGCATTCGTCTTCCCTCGTAAGGGTCGAAGGGCATTCTTTTCGCGACGAGCGATCCAGCCGCCGTCGTGCGCGTGGTTGCTCCACATAGGTCCGCTGCCAGCCCGGACGGGACGACGGAGACGGAGCTGACAGCCCACCGGAGCCAAGAAGCAAGAACTATACCGCGGCGAGGCGCGGGGCGGTTCAGGTCTCCACGGGAAGCGCGGAGAGAAACGGCGTCTCGGTGCGCCAGATGGTCTCTTCGCGGCGCGGGCCGGTCGAGATGAGAACGGCGGGGGCGCCGATCGCGTCCTCGAGCGCGCGGACGTAGCGCTGGGCGGCAGCCGGGAGCTGCTCGTAACGCGTGACGCCGGTGGTCGTGGCCTTCCAGCCCGGCAGCTTTTCGTACTCGGGCTCGAGGCGCGCGATGTCCTCGGCGAGCGCGGGAAGATCCGAGACGGGCTTGCCGTCGAGCCTGTAGCCGAGACTGATCGGGATCTCGTCGAGCTCGTCCAGGCAGTCGAGCTTGGTGATGGCGACCGCGGAGGCGCCCGAGAGCTCGACGGCCGTCCGGGCTACGACGGCGTCGAACCACCCGGTGCGGCGGGGGCGCCCCGTTGACGTGCCGTACTCGTTTCCACGCTTGCGCAGGTACTCGCCGGTCTCTTCGTGAAGCTCCGTGGGGAAGGGGCCCGCGCCGACGCGGGTCGTGTAGGCCTTGAGCACGAGCAGGCTCGCGTCGAGAACGCCGGGGGCGATCTCGAGGCCGCTCGCGACCGCGCCCGCGGTGCAGTGCGAGGACGTGACGAAGGGGTAGGTGCCGGACGTCAGATCAAGCATCGCGCCGTGCGCTCCCTCGGCCAGGAGCGTGGCTCCGGCTTTGAGGCGTGAGCGCAGGTAACGGCCGGTGTCGGTCACGAAGCCGCGAATCTTCTCGGCGAGTGGCGTGAGGGCGGCGACCACCTCGTCGGCCGACGGCACGTTGCTCTCACCGACGCAGCGCAGCAACGCCCCCGTCTCCTCGGCGATCGCTTCGACGCGGGCGGCCAGCGTCGCCGGCCGAAAGAGCTCCGCCACGCGGATGGCGCGTCGAGCGGCGACGGATTCGTAGGCGGGCCCGATGCCGCGCAGCGTGGTTCCGATCTTGGCGTCCCCGGCGGCCCGCTCGCGAGCGGCGTCGAGGAGCCGGTGGTAGGGGAGGATCACGGTGGCGCGGTCCGAGATCGCGAGATTCTCGCCGATCTCGACCCCCGCGACTCGCAGCGCCTCCATCTCGGAGAGGAGCGCGTCGAGATCCAGCACGACGCCCGGTCCGATGACGCCCATGCGCCCTCGCACGACCCCGGCCGGCAGCAGGTGCAAGGCGAAGTGACGGTTGCCGAACTTGACGGTGTGCCCGGCGTTGTGGCCCCCGTGGTAACGGGCCACGATGTCGAAGCGGTTGGCAAAGAGGTCCACGACCTTGCCTTTGCCCTCGTCGCCCCATTGGCCGCCCAGGACGGCAACCACCTTCACGCGCACGCCTCCCGTCGTTTGGACAAGCAGCGCAGGCTAACAGAGCCGCGCCCCGCTGTCAGCTTAGAATCGGCACCCGTGACGATCATAAGGCTCACGGGACACGGCCTCACGCTCGACGTGCTGGAGCAGGTGGCCGCCCGGCGGGTCCGGGTTTCTCTGGCGCCGCAAGCGCGCCGAGCCATGGCGGCCTCACGGCGCGTCGTCGATCGCGCGATTCGGAGCGGCGAAAAAGTCTACGGCGTCACGACGGGTTTCGGCAAGTTCGCGGACGTCGCGATTCCGCGAGGTCAGATCGAGGAGCTGCAGAGGAACCTGATCCGGAGCCACGCCGCGGGTGTGGGGCCGCCGCTCTCCGACGAGGCCGTGCGGGCGATGATGGCCCTGCGCGCAAACGCGCTCGCTCTCGGAAACTCGGGGATCCGCGTCTCGACCGTCGAAGCGCTGCTCGGGATGCTCTCCGCCGACATCCTGCCGGTCATTCCGTCGCAGGGCTCGGTAGGCGCGTCGGGAGACCTGGCCCCGCTGGCGCACCTGGCTCTGGGCGTGATCGGCGAGGGGACGGTGCGCGTGCGCGGGCGCGAGCGGCCGGCGGAAAGCGCCTTGCGCCGGGCGGGGCTCTCGCTCGTCACGCTGGGCGCGAAGGAAGGCCTCGCGCTGATCAACGGAGTCCAGATGTCAGTGGCGGTCGGGGGGCTCGCGCTGCTGCGCGCCCTGCACCTCTCGCGCGTCGCGGACGTGGCCGGGGCCGCCTCGCTGGACGCCTCGCGGGGCTCGGACGCGGCGTTCGATCCGCGGATCGTGGGGGCGCGGCCCCACCCCGGTGCGATCGCAAGCGCGGCGAATCTGCGGGGGCTGTTGAAGGGCAGCGCGATCCGCGAATCACACCGCGGCTGCGGGCGCGTCCAGGACAACTACGCGCTGCGGTGCATGCCGCAGGTCCACGGCGCGGTCCGCGACGCGCTGGGACACGCGCGAGAGGTTCTGGAGCGCGAGATGAACAGCGCCACCGACAACCCGCTCGTCTTCGCGAGGCGGGGCGACATCGTCTCCGGCGGAAACTTCCACGGAGCCCCGGTGGGGTACGTGCTGGATTACGCCGCGGTGGCGGTCGCGGACCTCGCCTCGATCTCGGAGCGGCGCATCGAAAAGCTCGTCAACCCATCCCTCTCGGAGCTCCCGGCGTTCCTCGTGAAGGACGGCGGACTGCACTCCGGCCTGATGATGGCGCAGGTGACGGCGGCCTCTCTCGTCGCCGAGTCCAAGGTGCTCGCGCATCCCGCCTCGGTGGACTCGATTCCGACTTCGGCGGCCAAGGAGGACCACGTGTCCATGTCGCCGATCGCCGCCCGGAAGTTCTCCGCCGTCGTGGATAACCTCGAGCGCGTCCTGGCGATCGAGCTGATGGCCGCGTTTCAGGCCATGGAGTTTCTGAAGCCCCTCCGAAGCTCCCCGCGGCTCGAGCGCGTGCGCCACGAGTTCCGCCGCGTGGTTCGCCCCTGGGCCTCGGATCGCGAGCTTCACGTCGACCTGGAAAAGGCGCGGCGGTTTCTCTCGGGAGAAGCCCTGCGCCGTGAGGCCGCAAACCTCGCCTGACGGAACCGGGACCGACTCTATAATCCGCGCATGACGACGAGCGTTCTGCCGGCCGCCCGCACGATTCGGGCCGCGCGGGGCCCCGCCCTGCGGTGCCGTGGATGGGCGCAGGAAGCGGCGCTCCGCATGCTCGAGAACAACCTGGATCCGGACAACGCCGAGAAGCCCGAGGAGCTCATCGTCTACGGCGGCACGGGGCGGGCCGCGCGGAACTGGGAGTGCTTCGACTCGATCGTGGCGACGTTGAAGCGCCTCGAGTCGAACCAGACGATGCTCGTCCAGTCGGGCAAGGCGGTGGGCGTGTTCGAGACGCACGAAGACGCTCCGCGGGTCCTGATCTCCAACGCGATGCTGGTGCCGGCCTGGGCGACGGGCGACGAGTTCCGCCGCCTGGAAGGCCTGGGTCTGACGATGTTCGGCCAGATGACGGCCGGCTCCTGGATCTACATCGGGAGTCAGGGCATCGTGCAGGGGACCTTCGAGACGTTCGCGGCCGCGGCGGCCAGAGAGTTTCGGTCGGACCTCGCGGGGCGCCTCGTCGTGACCGCCGGGCTCGGAGGGATGGGCGGCGCGCAGCCGCTGGCGGCGACGATGAACGGGGCCGTGGCGCTGATCGCCGAGGTGGACCCCGCGCGAATCGAGAAGCGGTTGCGCACGCGCTACCTCGACGAGCCCGAGACGCAAATCGACCGCGCGATCGACCGGGCGCTCGAGGCGAAGGCGGCGCGCCGCGCCGTCTCGATCGGCGTCGAGTGCAACGCCGTGGATCTGCTCGAGCGGCTGCTGGCGCGGGGCGTGACGCCCGACCTCGTGACGGACCAGACCTCCGCGCACGACGAGCTCGAGGGGTACGTGC
>JBASRI010000302.1:0-1781 GCA_049273755.1 Thermoanaerobaculia bacterium | reverse complement strand
GCCATCGTCTCTCCGCCCGATGCGGCCGCGGCGACGGCGGTTCTGCGGCAACTCCGGCCGCCGCATCGCATCCTGAAGATCCTCGAGGGGGAGAGCCTGCTGAACGACGCCAGCGCCCTGCTGATCTACCGGCTGGCCGTGGGCGCGGTCGCGGTGAACGCGTTTTCCATCCGGGCCGTGGCGCCCATGCTTTTGTTGGTTGTCGCGGGCAGTATCGTCGTGGGTCCCGCGCTGGGATGGCTCGTCTTGCGGATGACGAAGAACGTCCGGGACGTGCCGACCGCCATCATCCTCCAATTCATCAGCACGTTCGGTGTCTGGATCCTTGCGGATCACTTCGACCTCTCGCCTGTCCTCACGATGGTGAGCTTTGCCATCGCCGTTGCGCGGCGGTCGCCGGAGCGCACGCCAGCCCGGATTCGCCTGCCGTCCTACGCCGTATGGGAGACCGCGGTCTTCGTGCTCAACGTGCTCGCCTTCGTGTTCATCGGCCTGCAGATTCGGCCTATTCTGAGGAGTCTCGAGCCGGACACGCGCACGCGGTACCTCTACGTCGCGGGCGCGGTCCTCGTGACGGTCATCCTGGTGCGGATCGCCTGGGTCATGACCCACAATTCGGTTGTCCGGTGGAAGATCCGCCGGTTCGGCTTTCATCCACCTCGCCCGATACAGCGCCCAACGCTTGGCAGCGGCCTGATCATTTCGTGGTCCGGCATGCGCGGCATCGTCTCATTGGCGGCCGCGCTCGCGCTTCCGGTGCGTGGCGGCGAAGGCCCCTTTCCATTCCGCGACCTGATCGTGCTGACGGCGTTTTCGGTCGTGCTCGGTACGCTCGTCTTGCAGGGGCTCACACTCAGGCCGCTTCTCCAGGCGCTCGACCTGCAGGACGACGATCCGGTTGGACGGGAGGTCGACGCGGCGCGTGAACAGGCGCTGCAGGCCGCGCTGGCCACCTTCGACGGCGACACGTCACCCGCGGCCGAGGCCGTACGCCTCGAATTCGCCGCCCACCTGAAGCGCGCGACCGCGGATCCGGGAACCGCAGACGCCCGAGGCTCCGCCCATGAGGAGATTCACCGGCGGGCTCTCGCCGCAGCCCGGCGGGTCGTCTTCGACATGAGGGCCAGGGACGACATCGGCGACGACGCGTTTCATCGACTGGAGGAAGAATTCGACTGGGTGGAGATGGGCATCCGAGCGCGAGAAGGGGCGGAGCCAGACCGCTCATAGATTATTGTTCCTCGGTTGGAGGGAACGGTCCCCCGTGGAGCGACAATGAGCTTGACTCTCGCCGGTTCCCCGGCGGCGGCTCTCCTGACGGCGTTGGCGCTCTCCTGCGCTGCCACACAGGTGTCGCCGGCCGAGAGGACGGGCGCGGCGCTGACGGGCAACTGGGGCGGCGACGGCGCCGGCCTGCAGGCGACGGAAGCCGGCGCGAGGATGGAGTTCGACTGCGCCTCCGGCTCCATCGACGGCGCGATCACGTTGGACAAGGAAGGCCGCTTCGACGCGGCAGGCACGTATGCGCGCGAGGGGCCCGGACCGACCCGACCGGACCAGGTGCGGGGAGCGCCCGTGCGTTACGAAGGCAAAGTCGTCGGGGACGCGCTGACGCTGTCCGTCCGGCTCTCGGGCTCGCACGAAACCCTGGGGCCCTTCACGCTGACGCGGGGCCGGCTGGCCCGCGTCCGCGCGTGCGGATGATAGGCGAAGGGCTAAAGAAAAAAGCCCGGCGCTCGCGAGCGCCGGGCCATAGAAGCGAATCCCGAATCGTCTACTGC
>JBASRI010000273.1:0-2221 GCA_049273755.1 Thermoanaerobaculia bacterium | reverse complement strand
GGACGCGCGCAAGCGGCCCGGTGGCGTGTTCGGCGACGCCGCGATGCTCGAACGGCTGCGCGCGCGCCGGCCGCGCTAGCGTTCCCCTCTCGATTCTCGGCGTCTGGACTCCTCGGACATCAACTGTCCGGGCTCTCGCGGTCGAATGGACCTGCGGAAAAGTTCGCGATTGCGGAAAAGATTTTTTTTTCGCCGTCACCGTCGAACCCGGAGCCGAGAAACCGCATGCGGAAATCCTGGAGCCGATTGACAGTCGAGGGCGCCGGACCAAGAATCGCCGGCACGTCCCCGATGCTCGAAGAAATTACGGCGGAAAAGGGTCTCCCGCAGAACCTCGAGGCTGAGCGCTCCGTGCTGGGCGCGATCCTTCTGGATCCGGCCGCTCTCTCGTTCGTCGTGCCGGTTCTGTCGCGCGACGATTTCTTCCCGGACACGCATCGGCGCATCTACGGTGCGATGCTGGAGCTCTCCGAGCGTTCGGCCGAAATCGACATTCTGACGCTCAAGGAGGAGCTCGACCGCAGCGGCTCGGTCGAGAAGGCGGGCGGCGCGTCGTACCTGACGGCGTTGCTCGACGGGGTGCCCGACGTCGGCAACGTCGAGCACTACGCCCGCATCGTCAAGGAAAAGGCGACGCTGCGGCGGCTGATCCGCGCGGGTCAGAGGATCGTCCGCGAGGGCCTGTCCGGGGAACGGGGGGCCGAGGCGCTCCTCGGGGAGGCCACCGGCGAGATCTTCGACATCGCGGAAGGCGCCGTTCGGGGAGGCTTCGAGCCGATCGGCCAGGTCGTGCGCCACAACCTCGAGGTCATCGAGGACGCCCGCGGGCGTCAGGGCATGCTCTCGGGCCTGGCGACCGGGTTCACTCAGCTCGACCGGATGACGTCCGGCCTGCAGGGCACGGACCTGATCGTGGTGGCCGCCCGGCCGTCGGTCGGAAAAACCTCCTTCGCCCTGAACATCGCCCAGCACGTCTCGATCCGGGAGGGCCGCTCGGTCGGGTTCTTCTCGCTCGAGATGTCGCGCGAGCAGCTGGGATTTCGGGTTCTCTGCTCGGAGGCCGACGTGGACGCCAAGAAGGTCCGCGACGGGTTCGCGTCCAAGGAGGCGATGCAGCGTCTGGTGCTCGCCCAGTCCAAGATCCATGCGACGCGGTTCTTCATCGACGACAGCGCGGCCTTGAATGTCCCCGAAATGCGGGCCAAGGCCCAGCGCCTGAAGCGCGAGAAGGGGCTGGACCTCCTAGTGGTGGACTACATGCAGCTGATGGCAGGCCACGGGCGCTTCGACAACCGGACGCAGGAAGTCTCGATGATCTCCCGCGGGTTGAAGCTTCTCGCCAAGGAGCTGCGCGTGCCGATCATCGCCCTCTCCCAGCTCTCGCGCCAGCCCGAGCAGCGCAAGGGAGAGCTCCGCAAGCCACAGCTCGCCGACCTGCGCGATTCGGGCTCGATTGAGCAGGACGCGGACGTCGTGGTCTTCCTGTACCGAGAGGAGCTCTACGACAAGGACACGGAACGCAAGGGCATCGCCGACGTCATCATCGCCAAGCAGCGCAACGGCCCGACCGGGGACTTCCCGCTCGTCTTTCTCGGCGACCACATGACGTTCGCCAACTATGCCGGCGCGCCGTCGGCCCCCCCGGAGGGGCAGCCCTTCTAGGGAAGATGTTTCGAGTCCCGGGGTCGCAAGTTTCGAGTTAGGTTAGGGCGCCTTGAACCCGGAACTCGAACCTCGAGACTCGGGACTCCGCGGCCCTGCGTGGGCCGTCGTCGATCTCGACGCGGTCGCCCGAAACTATCGATTCCTGCGGAATCGCGTCGGGCCCGGGCGCGCCCTGTATGCAGTGGTCAAGGCGGATGCCTACGGACACGGCGGAGAGCGCGTGGCGCGGCGCCTGGCCCTCGAGGGCGCCGACCGTTTCGCCGTCGCACACACGGAGGAGGGCGTGAGCCTGCGCCGCGCGGGCGTGCGCGGCGAAATCCTGCTGCTCTCGCATGCCGAGCCCGGGGACCTGCCCCGCCAGCGCGCGTACGGCCTGACGCCGACCCTCTACGACCAGGTCCAGGCCGAGGCCCTCGCGCGGGAGGCCCGCCGCCTGCGGGAGCCGCTCCCTGTGCACCTCGAGCTCGACACCGGTATGGGGCGTGCCGGGATCCGTCCGGAGGCGCTGGACTCCGTGGCCCGGCTCCTGGCGCAGTCGCCCTGGCTGCGGCTGGAG
>JBASRI010000238.1:0-5530 GCA_049273755.1 Thermoanaerobaculia bacterium | reverse complement strand
GGACGGAGCCCAGCTCGGGTTCCACTTCCGGTTCTCGGCGATCAGTTTCTCGGCCGCGTCCAGGTCCCCCCTGCGCGCCAGGATCTCGGCGACGTGGGCGCGGGCCTCGTAGACGTACCGGCGGTCCTTGAAGTCGTGGTAAGCGTTGGGCGGGTCGGCGTTGAGCTTCCACATCGCCAGTGCCTCGTCGGTCTTCCCCAGCTTCTCGAGCGCCATGGCGGTCAGGAACACCAGGCCGAAGTCGTGAGGCTTCCAGCCCGCCGGGAGGATCTCCTTCTCCTTGGCATAGAGCTCTTCGAACTTCGCCTTCACGACCGCCAGCTTCGGCATGGCTTCGGCCGCACGTCCCAAGCAGACGTCGACGGCCGCGGAGGTGATCGCGGTGTCGAGCTCGCCGTATTTGGGGTGCACGGGGACCTTGGCGAGCCGCGCCTGGACCTCCTGAACGCGCGTCGAATCCTCGCCCTCGCAGGCGGCGCGAAAGGCGGCGTACAGGAATCCGCGCCGCATCCCATCCTGCTCCGATAGCTCCGAGGCCTTCACGTAGCTGTCGAAGGCCTTCGTGTATTCGCCCATGCCCTCGTACACCACGCCGAGGTGCCCATAGGACTCCAGGAAGTCGGGCTTGATCGCCAGCGCGCGGTGGAGGTTCTCGATCGCCTCGTTGTAGCGGCCGGAGTAGGCCTGGACCTCGCCCAGCGAGTCGAAGGGGTTCGCGTTGTCCGGCGAGATGAACTTGTACTTGGTCAGCGCCTCCATGGCCTTGTCGTATTCGCCGCGGTATCCGTGGAAGTAGCCGATCAGGTTGTAGGCCTCGGCGTTGTTGGGGTCGACGGCCAGAAGCTCCTCGAAGATCTTGATCGCTTTTTCAGTCTCGCCCTTCGCGAGCTCGGTTCCCGCCAGCACCTGAGCTCCCCGCACGTCATTGGGGTACTTCTGGCGGAGCTCTTTTGCCGCCGTGAGCATGTCGTCACGCCGCTTGTCGACCCAAGCCAGCTCCAAGCGGACGTGCAGCCGCTCGCGCTCGGTCAGCCGGGACTCTTCGCGGGCCGCCCGCTTGATCAGGGCCCCCGCCTGCTCCTCGTCCTTCGCTTCGTGCGCGAGCCCGAGCATCGCCATGGCGAAGCGCGGGTCGAGCTCCAGCGCCCGGGCGAAGCCCAGTCGCGCCTCCTTGTTGTAGAACCGGCGCTGGTTGGCAATCGCCTCCTTGTAGGCGTCGTAGGCCGCCTCCGAAGTCGTGGTCACGTCCCGGCGATTGGACAGGAACAGGGCGGCGGCGCCGCCAGCGGCCAGTAGTAAAAGGGCCCCCAGGGCCACCAGCAAGCGTCGAGATCTCATGTTTGCCCCTTCCCTAACCCATTCATACGAATGGCCGATGGCGGAGTTTTCACCCCAGAATCCGCCAGAATCGCCTCAATCCACCCTCAGAAACAGGAACGTCATGTCGTCGTATTGCTCGGCTCCCCCGACGTGTTCGCGGATGTCGGCCAGGACCCCCTTCGCAACCTCTTCCAGGGACGCCGCTTTGCGGGCTTCGAGGCAGGCCATCAGGCGCTCTTCGCCGTAGGGGTTCATGTCGCCGTCCATGGCCTCCGTGAAGCCGTCCGTGTAGAAAAAGAGGGTATCCCCCTTCTTCAGGTAAAGCTCCCGGGTATCGTACGGCACCTCTCGAAAGGCCCCCAGGGGAAGCCGGTGCTCGGGCGGGTCGATGAAGCTCGGCATCCCGTTGCCCGACCGGAGCAGGATCGGCAGCGGTTGCCCCCCGATCGCGTAGCGCAAACTCATCGCTTCGGCGTCGAGCAGGAAGTAGCCGAGGGAGACGAACATGCGTCGCTTGATCGCATAGATCCGGCGGTTGGACTCCTGGAAGAGCACGCCGGGGTCCGAGGTCGTGAGCGCGCGCGAGTACACGATCTCCTTGGAGGCGACCATCAGGAGCGAGGCTGGAACGGACTTGCCCGAGACGTCGCCGATCACGACGCCCAGGCGCCCGTCCTCGAATGGAATGAAGTCGTAGAAGTCGCCGCCCACGACGCGGGCCGGGATCGAGCCTCCCAGGAACGAAAAGCCGGGCACCTCCGGCAGCGACCGCGGCAGCAGGCTGATCTGAATGTCGCGGGCGATCTCGAGGTCGCGTTTGAGCTCCGCCTGCCTCGTCATCTCATCGTGAAGCAGGGCCGTCTCGATCGCGAGGGCGGACTGGTTGGCGAGGGTCGAGAGCAAAGCGAGGTCATCGCGGTCGAACCGCTCCCCGGAAAGCTTCTCCTTCAGCGCGACGACGCCCATGAGGCGCTCGCGGTAAACGAGCGGCACGAGCAGCCGGAAGCCCTCCTCGGCGAGGCGTGCCCGGAACTGCTCGCTCTCGTCGTCCGCGAAGTGGAGCGAGATCTCGGCAAGGTCCGAGGGCTTGCCCTCCTGGCGCAGCACCCTTCGCACCGCCGCCGACGGCGAGAGCCGGTCCTCCCGGCGGCTGCGCCGCTCGAGCCATCCTTCGCGGTCGCGCAGCCAGATCGAGGCCTTCTCCAGGCGCATGGTCGCGGCGATCGACGACGTCAGGTAGTCGGCGATGCGCCCCAGGTCCAGCTCTCCCGTGATCGCCTCGCTCATCTCGAGCAGCGCCGACTGGTAGTCGAACTTCTCGCGGAAGAACAGCTTGTCGAGCGGCGCCTGGAGCTTGCGCCGCAAGACCTCGAAGAGCGAGATGCCGACGAGGAAGAATCCGAAGTTGAAGAGGGGCGAGGCGGAGAGCCGGGAGCTCGCGAAGACCAGGTTGGCCAGCGCGACCACGAGGGCGTAGAGACCCAGCAGCACGGCCGTCGTCGCGGCGTAGAGGAACGTGCGGCGCACGATGACGCGCACGTTGAGCATCTGGAACCGGACGATCGCGTAGGCAAACGTCAGCGGAATCAGGATCATCGGGATGATCCCGTAGAACGCGTACTCGTCGATGCCGAAGGCCGACGGCAGGACGATGAAGAAGAGGACGAAGGGGACGATTCCCAGGATCGTGCCCACGAAGACGTGGAACGCCTGGCGCCGCTCGCGCGGGTCTTCGAGCGTGAACGCCGAGTGGGCCAGCGCCACGAGGCCGAGCACGAGGTAGTCGCCGAGCAGGATCCAGGAGGAGAGCGGCGCGCCCGACAGGACCGTCACCTTCTCGCCCTGGACCTGGCGGAACACGTCGTACAGGAAGACGAAGGGCGGGATCGCGTACAGCAGGTACAGCAGCCCGGGGCTCGTGGAAAGGAACTCCTGCAGCCGAACCTTCCAGCGCGCCGGCGGCTCGCCCGTCCACTCGTCCGGCCGCGCGAAACGGAAGCGCTTGGGCCGCGGAAAGATCAGGAAGAAGTGGAGAAACACCGCGGGCAGCAGGAACAGGCTGACCGTGCCGGTGTTCTGGACGAAGACGTCGATCCACCAGTACGAGGCCGGGCGCAGGCGGCAGACGAAAAAGAGCAGGAAGAGCACGCAGAGCAGAAAGAACATCTGGGCCGATCGCTCGTTCGGCACGCGGACGAAGACGAAAAGGCCGATCAGGAAGAACAGGAACCCGACCACGACCGCGTAGAGATAGGTCTTCCCGCCCAGGCGCTCGGAGGAGAGTTGGAGCCGGACGGTCCGCAGCTCCGATCCCGCGGGTTTGGGCGCCGTCAGCCCGACGCACGGGCCGCTGCGGACCAGGTACTCGACCTTCTCGCCGATCTTGTGTCGGCGCAGCTCCGCCGAGGCGTCGGACGTGGAGTTCACGATCCGTTGGCCGATGCCCTGGACGCACTCGCCGGCGCGGATCCCCGCCTTCTCGGCGGGGCCGCCCGGAATCACGCTTCGGACCTCGATTCCCTCGCGGCCGTAGGGGACGGGCGCGATTCCGTCGTAGGGCCGGGCCGAGAACATGTCGGCGATCGACGCGATCGCGATGGCGAGCCCGGCGAAGCCGACGGCCAGGAGCCAGGCCGGCCGTGATCCGGCCGTTCCCCACCCCTCCGGCTGCGTGATACCTGCGTTCCCCACCTTCAAGATCGATCTCTTGCGGACTGCCCATGTTAATCGGATTCGCGAGCCAAAAATGCCGCGAGCCGTCCACCAGAGGCAGGCCCACTGCCGTAGACAACGCTGGCCGAAGGCCAGCGGTAACCCGCGCGGTATCCTTCGCGCGTGCCGTTGGTCACGTTCGAAGGCGTAGAAGGCTGCGGGAAGTCCACGCAGCTCGCGCTGCTGTCTGAGCGGCTGCGCGCGGCGCGGCGCCCGGTCGTGGCCACGCGGGAGCCCGGCGGCACGCCGATCGCCGAGAAGATCCGCGCGATCCTGCTCGACGCGGCTCACGCGGAGCTCGACTCCGTGGCCGAGTGGCTCCTGATCGAGGCCGCGCGCCGGCAGCACGTCCGCGAGGTCCTCGCCCCGGCGCTCGCCCGCGGAGCGTTCGTCCTTTGCGATCGGTTCGCCGATTCGACCGAGGCCTACCAGGCTGCGGGGCGCGGCCTCGACGCGGATCTCGTCGCAGCCCTGGACGTGCGCGTCCGCGAAGGCCTCTCGCCCGACTTGACTCTGCTCTACGACCTCGACCCCGAGCTCGGTCTCGCGCGGGCGCGCCGCCGCGACCGGGAGGCGCCGGGCCGATTCGAGGCCGAGGAGCTCGCGCTCCACCAGCGCGTGCGCGAGGCGTATCTCGCGATCGCGCGCCGCGAGCCCGAGCGCGTGAGGGTGGTTTCGGCCGACGGGACCGCCGACGCCGTCTTCGCGCGCACGTGGGAGATCGTCTCGCAGAGGTTCCCGCTCGAATGACGGCGGCGACGGAAGAGATCCTCGAGCGGCTGGCCGGCGAGCCCGAACGCTTCCCGGGGGCGCTGTTGCTGTGCGGCCCCTCGGAAGAGGCGCTCGAGCGCGAGTCGCGCCGGCTCGCGGCGCGGCTGCTGTGCCCCGGAAAAGACCCCGAGGCGCGCTGCGGGAGCTGCCGGCGCGTGGAGGCCGGGCTGCACCCCGATTTTCTTTCCGTCGAGCCGGAGGGCGTGCAAATCCGGGTGGACCGGGTACGCGAGGCCCTCGTCTTCGGCGCCGGCCGACCGTACGAGGCCTCCCGGCGGGTGGCCCGGATCCTGCGCGCGGATCAGCTCGGCGTGGAAGGCGCCAACGCGCTCTTGAAGTCCCTGGAGGAGCCCGGCCAGCGCTTCCGCTGGATCCTCACGACCGCCCGCCCCGAGCTCCTGCTGTCGACCATTCGCTCACGCTGCACCCTCGCGACGCTTCCCGCGCCGGGTCTCGCGGAGCGGCGCCGTCTCTGGAGGGACCGCGGATTCTCCGAGGCCGACGCGGCCGACCTCGTTCTCTTCTGCGCGGACGACGAAGCGGACCCGACCCCGCGCCTGGAGGCCGGACGGGCGCTCCGGCAGACCGCGGTCGCCGCGCTCGAGGAAGGGCTCTCGGAAGGCCGTCTCGCCCCCCTCCTGCTCCTGGCCGAAGCCTGCGCCTCCCTCGACCGCTCCGACGCGCGCCTGCTGGCGGAGCTTCTGGCCGACGGCGCGCTCTCGGCCAG
>JBASRI010000236.1:0-2829 GCA_049273755.1 Thermoanaerobaculia bacterium | reverse complement strand
CTCCAGGCTGTACTGGAACTGCGTCCGGCTGACCCGGTCCTCGACCGTCAGGTCCTGCACGGGCTGGAGGTACAGCGTGACGCCCGGGACGCCCGCGACTGCCCTCTGGAGACGGCGGATCACCTCGACCGCGCTCGCGTCGCGCTGCGAGTGGGGCTTCAGGTTGATCTGGAGGCGGCCGCTGTTCAACGTCGTATTCGTGGCGTCCACCCCGATGAAGGAGGACAGGCTTTCGACGGCCGGGTCTTTGAGGATCACTTGGACCAGCGCCTGCTGACGCTGCGCCATGGCCGGGAACGAGATGGTCTGGGGCGCCTCGGAGATGCCCAGGAGCACGCCGGTGTCCTGCACCGGGAAGAATCCCTTGGGGATGAGAAACCAGAGCAGGATCGTGGCGGCGAGCGTCACGCCGGCCGCCAGGAGGGTCGCTCTCTGACGCCTCAGGACCCACCGCAGCGATCGTCCGTAGGCGCCGATGACCGACTCGAGCGCCTTCTCCGAGAGCCGGTAGAAGCGGCTCTGCTCCGAGGCCGGCCGGTGCTTCAGGAGCCTGGCGCACATCATGGGCGTGAGCGTCAGCGACACTGCCCCCGAGATCAGGATCGTGACGGAGAGCGTCATCGCGAACTCTCGGAACAGGCGGCCGACGATGTCGCCCATGAAGAGGAGCGGGATGAGCACGGCGATCAGGGAAACCGTCAGGGAGAGGATCGTGAAGCCGATCTGCTCCGAGCCCTTCAGCGCGGCCTCCTTCGCCGGCATCCCTTCCTCGATGTAGCGCGCGATGTTCTCGATCATCACGATCGCGTCGTCCACGACGAAGCCAGTCGAGATGGTCAGGGCCATCAGCGTCAGGTTGTTGAGGCTGTAGCCCAGCATGTACATCGCGCCGAACGTCCCCACGAGCGAGAGCGGCACGGCCACGCTGGGGATCACGGTCGCGGCAAACGTGCGGAGGAAGAGGAAGATCACCATGACCACGAGGGCGATCGTCAGCATCAGCTCGAACTGGACGTCCCGCACCGAGGCGCGGATCGTGGTCGTGCGGTCGGTCAGGATCGCGACGTCCACGGCCGCCGGCAGCGAGGCCTTGAGTTGCGGCAGCAGCGCCTTGATCCGGTCCACGACCGCGATGATGTTGGCGCCGGGCTGGCGCTGGATGTTCAGGATGACCGCCGGCGCCGTGTTCGTCCAGGCCGCCTGCTTCAGGTTCTCCGCGGCGTCCTCGACGCTCGCGACGTCCGAGAGGCGCACCGGGGCGCCGTTCCTGTATGCGATGACCAGCGGCCGGTAATCCTGGCTCGAAAGGAGCTGGTCGTTGGCGCCGATCGTGAACGCCTGCCGATCGCCGTCGAAGCTGCCCTTGGCCTGGTTGACGTTGGCCTGCCCGATCGCGACGCGCACGTCTTCGAGCGTGAGGCCGCGCGCCGAGAGCGCCGTCGGGTTGACCTGGACGCGGACCGCCGGCTTCTGGCCTCCCCCGATCGAGACGAGGCCCACGCCCGGCAGCTGCGAAATCTTCTGCGCCAGCCGCGTGTCGGCGGCGTCCTGGACCTTCGAGAGCGGCAGCGTCTTCGACGTCAGCCCGAGGGTCAGAATCGGAGCGTCCGCGGGGTTGGTCTTGCTGTAGATCGGCGGGTTGGGCAGGTCGCGCGGCAGGAACGTGCCCGCGGCGTTGATCGCGGCCTGCACCTGCTGCTCGGCCACGTCGATGTCGAGCTCGAGGCCGAACTGGAGGGTGATCACCGAGCTTCCCGCCGAGCTCGACGAGGTCATCTGATTCAGCCCCGGAAGCTGCCCGAACTGGCGCTCCAGAGGAGCGGTGACCGAGGACGCCATCACCTCGGGGCCCGCCCCGGGATAGAAGGTCACGACCTGGATCGTCGGATAGTCGACCTGGGGCAGCGCGGAGACCGGAAGCTGCCGGTAGGCCACGAGGCCCGCCAGAAGCAGCCCCGCCATCAGAAGCGAGGTCGCGATCGGCCGGAGGATGAACGGCCGGGAGAGGTTCACGCCTTGGCCCTGGGCGCAGCCTCCCCGCCGGCGGGGCGCGGGGCGACTTTGCTTCCCTCCTGCAGCTTGTCGAGGCCGTCGACCACGACGTTCTCGCCGGGGGAAAGCCCGCGGGAGATGACCGCGGCCTCGCCCTCGACCAGGCGCACCTCCACGGGCCGCATCGCGACGGTCTGGTCCGGCCCGACCACGTAGACGAACGTGGACTGCGGGCTGCGCTGCAGCGCGGCGGCCGGAACCACGACCGCGCGGGCAAGCGTGTCCACCTGGAGGCGCACGTTGACGAACTGGTTGGGGAAGAGCCCGCCGTCCCGGTTCGGGAAGACGGCCTTCAGACGCACGGTCCCCGTCGCGGGGTCGATCTGGTTGTCGAACGTGATGAGCTCGCCCGAAGCGAGCGAGCGCGCGAGGTCCCGGTCCCTAGCCTCCGCGGGCAGCCGCGCCCCCGACCGCAGCCTGCGGGAAACCTCGGGCAGGCTGTCCTGCGGAATGGTGAACAGGGCCGCGATCGGCTCAGTCTGCGCCAGAACGACGATCCCGTTGGGATCCGAAGCGTGGACCATGTTGCCGGGGTCGACGAGCCGCAGGCCCGTCCGGCCCGCGATCGGCGCCGTGATCCTCGTGTACGAGATGTTGAGCTTCGCGCCGTCGACGGCGCCATGGTCCGACTTGACGGCCGCCTCCTGCTGCGCCACGAGGGCGACCTGCGCGTCGAGCTGAGACTTCGGGATCAGGTCGCCCGCGTACAGCGACTCGAAGCGCGCGAGATCCAGTTTTGCGTTGGTGAGCGCGGCGGTGTCCTTTGCCAGCTGGCCC
>JBASRI010000227.1:0-1782 GCA_049273755.1 Thermoanaerobaculia bacterium | reverse complement strand
AGCCGGTCGAGCGCGATGCCCAGGGCCAGGGCTCCCAGCGGCGGCAGCGACCAGGCGGAGAGGAGGCCTCTCCAGTCGCGCCCGGCGGCGCCGTGGCCGGGAAGCCGGCGGCTCTTGGGCTGGGCGTTCCACTCGGCGATGCGGCGTCGGGCCCGGGCCAGCGAGTAGCCCGCCGGCACGACGCGCGAGAGCGTCGGCGTGGACATCCAGCCGTTGACCTGGGACGCCGAGATCTCGCGGGCCTGGTGAATCGCGGCGGCCTGGCCCTCGAAATCGTAAGCTTCCCCGCGCGCCAGCGACAGGTTGTAGTAGATCTCGGCGGCCCGCGGCGTGCGCTTGCTCGCCTCGATGTAGTCGCGCACGGCCTCGCTGTACTCGCCCTCGGCGAAACGCACGTTGCCGCGGTTCAAGATCGGCCGATAGTCGCTCGGGTCCGCCTGCATCGCCCGCCCGTAGTCGGCCTGGGCCCGCTGCACGTCGCCGGAGCGTTCGGCGTAGATGCCGAGCAAGAACCAGACGTCCGAGTCTTCGGGGAAGACGGCCGCCGCCTGTCGCAGGCCGTCTTCGGCGCTCGCGTCCTCGCGGCGCTCCGCCAGATCCACGGCGGCCACGAAGAGGGGGGAGCGCTGCTCGATGTTCGCCGCCGTGATCCACGACAGCAGGGGCGGCACGAGCGCGAGGCCCAGGAACGCGGCGACGAGCACCGCGCGCTCGCCCTTCTCCGCGTAGGGATAAAGCAGGGCCCCCCAGTAGAGCACCAGCCAGCCGGGACCGAGCCCCACGAGGAGGGGCAGCGAGAGGATGACCAGGGCCAGAGGCAGCGCGCCGCTCTGGCCGAAGGTCCGGTGGGCCTTCTCGCGGATGTCGTGGGCGGCGCGCGGGCCGTGGCGTACCGCCAGCGCGAGGATGGTCGCCAGGAGCATTCCGGCGATTCCCAGCGAGACCAGGATGCCCAGCGACGAGAGGATCGCGACCCGCGCCTCGTGAGTCGAAAAGGCCTCCACGGTGGCCGAGGGCAGGAACTCGAGGGCGTCGAGCGCCTTCGCGTGGCGCACGAGGAACGAGAGCCGTGCGATCACCGCGTCGGGATTGCTGGAGTCGAGCTTCAACGCGGCGTCGTACGCCCGCGCTGCCCGATCGGCCTGACCCTGCTTTTCGGCGCGGCGGCCCAGAAACACCGCCGTCCGTGAGAAATCGGCCAGGCGGTGCACGCCGACCTTGCGCCCCGCGCGCACCATCGCGTCGAGCGCCTTGTTGGCGGCCGCGGCGTCATTCTCGGAAAAGGCCGACAGGAACTCGAACCACTGGGCCCGATACTGGCTCCGCGTCACCGGAGGCGGCAGCGGGGAAAGGGACTCCTGCGCCGAGAGGATCCCCGCGCACAGCCACGCCGCGGCCATCGCGAGCCGGCGGGCGGCAGGCGGAAGGCGCAGCCCGTTCCTCATGGGACTACCGCGGCGGCTCCCGGTCCGGCGGACGCGTCGCTTCTACGTAGGCCAGCCGCAGCTCCGCGAGAACGTTGCCGAGAAGACTCGATTCCTCGAAGCTCAGGTTTCCCCGCGTCTTCTGCTCGAGCGCGGCCAGCCAGTCGATCATCTGCCTGGCGGCGGCCGGCTCCCGCCGGGGCAGGCGCTCTCCGGTCATCGGATCGATCCCGAGGGCCGCGTAGACGTTGGAGGCCAGGAACGAGACCAGACCCACGAAGCTCTGCAAGGTGCGCTCGGGCCCCGCGCCAACGCCGGCCGCCGGCGGCGGAGTCGCCGGGGCCTCGGGCGGCATGGC
>JBASRI010000226.1:0-4683 GCA_049273755.1 Thermoanaerobaculia bacterium | reverse complement strand
TCCATGCCGCGAGGCTCATGCCCTTAACGCGGCCAACTCGTCAAGTGCGTCCTCTAGCAGCACTCTCGCCGCCGCCGTGCCGTCTCCTTCGGGGAGAGCCGTAAGCGCCTCTCTCAGATACACCCGCCGCCGCTGCGGATCGGTCGCCGCCAGCGCCCGGAGTATCGCCGCTCCCGCAGGAGACTCGGAGGACTCGGCCCCGAGTAGGTCGAGCGCCTTCGAGATTTCATCCCGCGTCTCCTGCATGACTCTGTCCTCGTCGCTCATGCTTCTACCGCCTGCGCGACATGGTACCGCTCATGCCAGAGTGACGCGCCAGTGACATGCACGGCGCGCCCGGACGTGCACGGCGTGCCGAGAGCGACAGCGGTGTCCTCGCATTTCCGCAAAAATCTGAGTCCGCAGGACTTGCCTGGTGCGATCCTGCGGCCTTTGGAGCCGGCATTTCTAGGTTCGAGTCCTAGCGCCCCAGCCAACCGCTTTGCCTTCGTTTACCTACGAAACCTCCCGCCGTCAATAGGGACGCGGTGTTTCTGCGCTTCGGCGCCTGGCACCCAGGCTGGCGAATTTGGCATCCGGGGCAAAAGTTTTCGCACCCGAATTCGCACCTACGTCGTGCTCAATGGTGGCTACTCCATCAAGGATATCCGGGCGATCTACCGCCGCACGAGCATCTACTTCTAAGCGATGCGGGAGAGTTTTGGTCTGCCCACATGCGAGCTGCAGGCGTGCGGAAGTTACGTGTTTACCCCCTACGCCAGATGGTCTCCTTCCCACTGGATAAAGGAAGACCTGACCGTGCCGGGTCCGGGCACGCTCTCGCCAAACTTCATCGTGTACAACAACGACAACGACAAGGACACGCTCGTCCGCCAGATCGAGGCCATCAGAGCGACCTACGACGCAAAGAGAGTCGTCCAGACCTTCCTCGAGTTCCATCCTCAGTACTACCGGGGTGACCCGGCGGAACTGAAGAAGTTCGTCGAGATGCTGCGCACTGGCGACATCCACAGTGCGAAGCACCAAGACATTGCAGGAAGGGCCGGGTCATCGTCGTGAGGCCTCCTCGGACGATCTCCGCGAGACGCGTCACGCCCCTCATCGTGCTCGTGGGTTCGATCGTGCTCGTGTGGCTGCTGGTCTCCCAGCTTCTGGTTCCTGTCCTCATCAAGAACGCGTACCAGGGCAATGCATCCCCGTGGCTCAAGAAGCAACTGCCAGGAAGGGCCTCGTGGCCGCTCGAGCACTACCAGGAGAAGTGGAACCGCGTTGCCTGGGCGCTGCTGCCGGTGCTGATCATCGCTCCGGTGGTGGCGCTCTCGCGTCCCGGGAGACGGCCGCTGGCTCTGCTGCTTGCGGTCCTGGTCGTCGCCACCGAGATTCGACTCGTCAGCGTCTACAACCGCGCGATTTGGGACGATGAGGCCGTCACGCTCCTGGAGACCGCTGGCCATGCGCTGCCCTCTTGGCCGCGGGCACCGTCTCCGGGCGAGGCGGCCAAACCCTTCTATCGAGGCTCGCCTCCGCTCGGCAGCATCGTCGAGGACCTGCGCAGAACCGATATCCACCCGCCGGTCTACTCCGTACTTCTGGCCTGTTGGCGCCGGCTCACGGGCTTCTCGATCGAAAGCGCGCGGATGTTTTCCGTGGTCTGCTCGTTGGCGTCCATCATCGGGCTCTATCTGTTGCTGCGAGCGGGACGAGCCGAACGCCCGCACGTTTCGCTGCTCGTCTACTTGCTCTCGACGGGCGGCGGCTTTTTTGGAGCGCTCGCGCGCAACTACGCCTTTGCGACTCTGCTAATCGTCGCGGCCGCCCTCGCTGCGTTTCTTGCCGCTCAGCGGGTCGAGCGAAGCCGCGCCGGGACGGCTCTCGCGCTGGTGGCGGCGACGGTCTGCGGCGTGGCGTTCCAGACAAACTACCTTACCCTCTTTCCGGCCGGCGTGATCGTCATCTGGTTGTCGGCGCAGCTGTGGCCGCGGCGGCGTTCGCTGGCGATCGCGATCCCGCTCCTCGCGCTCGCGATCGGAAGCATCGGCTGGCCCGTTCTGCTCCACCAGCTCGGCGCCCGTGAGGATCAGGCCGCGGGCTTCATCGGCTGGCCGCTCGAGATCCTCACGCTGGTGCGAGCCAACGCGGAGCTGCTCTGGAGGCCGATGCTTGCGAACCGAGCTGTAAGCCGGGGCGCCGTGCTGTTATTGATAGTGCTCGTCCTGGCGTCCCTCTACGGACTGGCCCGCGGGTGGCGAACCGTCGACCGCGGCTTCTGGGTTCTGATTCTGGGGCTCGCGTTCGCGCCGTCGGTGGGGGTCGCCCTCCTCGACTTCATATTCGTCAAGTCTCTGGCCTACTCGGTTCAATATGTTGGCATGGCTGGCCCGTTTTTGGCAGTCGTCGCGAGCCGCGTGATCGCTGTCGGAATCGACTCCAGGCGACGCCTCGCGGCCCTCGGCCTGTTCGGGCTCGTCTTCCTATTCGAGATGAACGGGACCAACTGGGGCTACGAAGACGGGCCAATCCCGACGTCACGCCTGCGCTCACTCGCTCGGCTGATCCGAGAACGTGCGTCGCCGGGTCAGATCGTTCTCGTCGACCAAGGAAGCGCGCACGGGCGAACCAATCCCGGGTCGCTGCTCTACGAACTCGATCCCACGACTCTTTTCAGCTGCTATCCCTTGGGAGACCAGGCCGAGCAGGCCTGGACGACCGTTCAGCCCTTCTCCGACGTCTGGGTCGTCTTGTCGATCGAGACACCGATGGCAGACCAACGACGCTTCCTCAAGCGGTTCCGCAGCTCGGGCGCCTACGGCGATGCCGAGCGCCACGGCGAGATGGTCTACCGGTTCCGCAGGATCGCCCCGGGAGGTTAGAGCCATGCTCACTTTCGGGTCAGGAACGCTTGGACTAGCGACAGTTCTTCATAGACGGCTCGGCGCTGTCCCCGCCCACAGGGCCACGGCCGCGGCGAACACTCTAACCATCGGCATTTCGATATCCACGTTTGTTTTCGAAGGGCGAAAGACTCCGGTCGTGACGTCAAAAGGGGTGAGGTATCTCGGTCGGCTCCTAGCCGCTGGCGGACAGGAAGTACGTGCCGAGGATCTGGCTGGTTCCGTTGTGCGTCAGGTGGGAGCTGGTTCCGTTGTGCGTGAGGGGGAGGCTGGTTCCGTTGTGCGTCAGCGGGATCTCGGAGCGGTTAACGACTCGAAAGCGCTACTAAAACTCCGAAAACGCCTGGCCGAACTGACCAGGGAGATTGACGAGGAGAAGGACGTGGGACATGCAGAGCGTGCCGAGGTGCTGCGCGAGGAGAAGGACCAAGTGCTTGAGCAGCTTAAGGCGAGTGTTGGGAAGGCAGGGCGCAAGCGCCGGCTGTCCGACACCTCCGAACGGCCGCGCAAGGCCGTGTTCATCGCAATCAGGCGAGCGATTCTCGCGCTCAGAGGCAGGGACTCTCGTCTGACTGCTCACCTTCGTGGCTCGATCAAGACGGGATTTGTGTGCCGTTACGAACCGGGTGAACAGGCAGCCTGGACGGTTCGTGTTCTAAGCCCGTAACCGGGACCCACGCCACTCCGAATGTAGCAACGCTACACGCAATGTCGCGCCCTTCTCTGTAGGAGGGCGTGATTTGTGACTTCGTCTGACCCCCAGCTAGTCAGAGCGATTCGATCGGCGAAACGGGCCGCCGATCAGGGTATTCGAGGGCTTCGAAACCTGCGCCGGTGCCGCGGTCTGCCAGCGGTCCGGGCAGGCAGCAACGCGGCAGCATGTTTTGCCATTGCGGCCGCGGAAACCGACGAGGCGGTCCGAGATCTTGTCCGCGCCGTCAGCAGCTCCTGCTCGCAGACAAACGCGGCCCGCTCAAGCCTCGGGGATCCTCCCGAATCTACCTCGCCGGCAGCGAACCTCGCGGCCGCAGGGAGATAGCGATGAGAAACAAAACGGCCGGGGCGGCAACGCCGGCGCAATGAAAGCAAAGCAGCCTCGGGCTCCTTAGGGGAATCGGAGGTCGGTCGTGCCCAGCCGCGCCGAACGATTGACTCCGGAACGACTTTCTGCAGCCGAGACGGCCCGCCTGTTGAAGACGACGAAGATTCAGGTACGCCGCGAGATTGTCCCCAAGCGGTCCTGGCGCTTGCCCGCAAGCGGACGGCTGTCAACCTCCGAGGTTGGCTTCTACTAACGATCTGGTGAACTAGCCTTGGTTCGAGTCCTAGCGCCCCAGCCAACGCCGCCTTTGGCGGCGCGTGACGTACAATCCCCCCGCTTGGCCACGCACGGTTTTCCGTACGGCGACCTGAAGATCTTCTCGGGCCGCGCGCATCCGGCGCTTGCCCAGGAGATCTGCGCGTATCTCCGTATGCCGCTCGGGCAGCTGACGCTCTACAACTTCTCGGACGGCGAGGACTACTGCCAGATCGACGAGAACGTGCGGGGAGCGGACGTGTTCCTGGTGCAGCCGACCAGCTCACCGGTCAACGACCACGTGATGGAGCTTCTGATCCTGCTGGACGCCTTCCGCCGCTCCTCGGCGTCCCGGATCACGGCGGTCATGCCGTACTTCGGCTACGCGCGGCAGGACAAGAAGGACAAGCCGCGGGTGCCGATCGCCGCCAAGCTGATGGCCGACCTGCTGACCGCTGCAGGCGCGGACCGGATCCTGACGATGGATCTCCATAC
>JBASRI010000211.1:0-4936 GCA_049273755.1 Thermoanaerobaculia bacterium | reverse complement strand
GGCCGGCGTCCGCGGCACCGGCAGCCGCGAGAGCCCGAAGCGCCCGAGCGCCCAGAAGCCGAGGCCGAGGATGGCGACGCCCACGAGCGAGACAGCGAGCGCCGCGAGGTCCGCCCGGCCATGCGTGACCATCGAGACGACGGCGCCCAGCAGGATCCAGCCGAGCACGTCGTCGAGCGCTGCGGCAGTGATCGAGGCCAGCCCGAAGCGGGTCCGCGTCAGGCCCGTGTGAATCAGGATCCGGCCCATGATCGGGATGGCCGTGATCGAGACGGCCGTGGCGAAGAAGAGCCGGAACGCGAGCTCGGGCGCGCCGATCGGCGTCAACCTGTAGAGCCAGCCCGCCAGCGCGTAGCTCGAAGCGAACGGCACTACGATGCCGGCCACCGCCACGGCGGTCGAAGCCCGGGCCGCGTGGCGCAGGCGATCGAAAGGGAACTCGAGCCCGATCAGAAGCATCAAGAGCACGAGCCCGACCTGCGCCATCGCCGAGAGCACGCCCGTGGTCTTCGGCGTCAGCATGGTCTGGATCGCTTGCGGGTAGAGCCGGCCCAGCAGCGACGGCCCCAGAATCACGCCCGCGAGAATCTCCCCCACCACCGGCGGCTGCCCGACCTTGCCGAAGAGCCAGCCGAAGACACGCGCGGCCGCGATGATGATCGCCAGATCCGCGCACAGCAGCAGGAGCGTCTTCTCGAGCTCGAGATACGAGTCCATGCGGGCTCCTCAGGAGTTGTGCGGCGTCGCGGCCGCCAGGCGCTCCCGGAACATCTTCGAGAGCGGGATGAGCGCGCGGCCCTTCTTTCCCGCGGCGCGGTCGTACGCCTCGAAGAACGCCCGCGGGCCGCCGGCCAGCGCCGCCCGATACGCGTCGAGGCCCAGGGTCTGGATGGTGCCGTCGGCCAGGAACGCTCCGGCGGGCCCGGCGACGCGCGCGGCGAACTCGGGCTTGCGAATCTCGGCGGCGAGAGTCATGCGGACGTCGAGGTCGCCCTCGGCCGACATGAGCCGCTCGGCGGCGCGATTCAACTCGTCGAGAGAGGACTTCATGGGCTCCTTCAGCCAAACCGAGAGCGGAAAGAAATTCTCGTCCACGGCGAAGAGCGCGACGGGGCCGGCCTCCGCGACGACCCGCATCAGGGGCTCGAGCTGCCCGAGCGACGGATCGCGCCTCTGCCAGGCGTGGCTCTGCGACCGGTACTGCGCCCACGCCCGCTGGTAGGCCTCGCTCGCCATCATCCGCGAGAGATGCTTGATCTGGTCGGCGGCCGTCGAGGACGCGACGTCCGAGAGGGCGCGCGCCAGGTCGATCACGACGCCCCACTGTGCCCCCTCCACGCCCGGCACCACGATGTGGTCCGCGCGGCCCGGAAGGCCGAACGTCAGGTACATGGGCAGCGCGGCGTCGATGGGGATATCGGCGGGCAGCAAGGCGCGCGCGCGGTCCGCGGCGAGCTTCGTGAGCTCGGGCTCCCGGGCCGAGACCATTCCGAGCAGCTCGTCCCAGCGGTTCTTTTCGTCGCGGATCTTGCGAAAGTCGAAGATGGAGATCCGGACCTGGGAGTCGTAGGCGGCCGCGAGATCCCGCTCGAAGGTCTCGGGCGGGCGCGCCGATTCGCGGATCGCCATCTGAACGGCCGGAAGGCTCTCGAGCTGCTTCGCCTCGGCCGGGTTGAACGCGGGCTGGCCCAGCATGTGCAGAATCTGGCGTGCCGCCCTCATGTCGAGCGCGATCGCGATTCTTCCCGGCGCGGCCGGCGGGCTGTCGTATGGAGCACGGGAGGCGCCCCCCGGCGCGGGCATCGCGTCGGGAGACGGCGCCGCCGTGCAGCCGGCGGCCGCGAGGGCCAGGATCGCGAGGCCGCGCCTCATCCCAGAATCGCCTCGAGGGCGCGGCGCGTGTCCGAGAAATCCTGGAACACCGCGTCGGGCCCCTCCTCCGAGAGCCGCTCGGCGGACGTCAGCCCGGTCGCCACGGCCACCGCACGCACGCCGAGCGACCGGCCGCACGCGACGTCGTGCACGGAGTCTCCGACGATGACGACCGCCTTGCCCTCGAAGCAGCGGCCCGTGTGCGCGAGCGCGCGCTCGACGGCGATCGCCGGGAGATCGTACCGGTCGTGGGAGTCGCTGCCGAAGGCGCCGAAGGCGAAGTAGGGGTTGTACCCCGGCGGCGCGAGCTTCAAGCGCGCGCCGGGCTCGAGGTTCCCGGTCAAGAGACCGAGCGTGACGTTCGGCTGCTCGGCCAGCCGCGCCAGCAGCTCCGAGATCCCGGGCTTCGGCACGACCGACCCGGGGACGAGCAGCCGCTCGAGCTCCTCGAGATACAGCCGCAGCGCCTCCGGGAGCCGCTCCTCGAACCGTTCCCGTCCCACGTCCTCCATCACGAGCTCCCGGACGATCTGGGGGTCCGTCTTTCCCGAGAAGTCGTACCTCGCGCGGTCCTGGTGCTGGTCGGTGGCCTTCCAGCCGTAGGCGGCCTCGAGCGCCCGCAGGATCGAGTCCCGCGCGACCTTGCCCGCCGAGAGAAGCGTGCCGTCGATGTCGAAAAGGACGAGGCGGTGCCCGTTCGACCGCGGAACCGTGCCGTCAGCCATCACTTCGCATCATAGTCAAAGCGCTCTCCGTGCCAGGCCAGGATGTCCTGCATCGCGCGGCTCCAGTAGCTCCAGTCGTGCCCGCCGGGCTCCAGCACCACGCTCGTCGGCACGCCGCGCTCGTTCAAGAGCATGCCGTACTGCGCGGCCACGCCTTCGAGGCCGTAGAAGTCCTCGGTTCCGGCGCGCAGCTGCACCTGGAACGGAGGCGTCTCGAAGCAGAGCCCCCAGAGAATGTTCCAGGCGTCGTTCTCGGCGAGCGTGTTGGCCTCCTTCGAGCGGCCGAAGACCCGCATCAGCGTGAAGCGCGCGACCGCGTTGTAGCGCTGGAGGTCCTCCCAGCCGAAGGGAATCATCGCGCCCGAGAGCGCCGACACCGAGCCGTAGAGGTCGGGGTGCTTCAACGCGGTCTTGATCGCGCCGTAGCCGCCCATCGAGACGCCGGTGATCGCGCGCGAGCCGCGGCCCGGCAGCACGCGGTAACGCTCCTCGATCGATCGGGGCAGATCGCGCGTCAGGAGCTCCTCGAAGCGCCTCTTGCCGTCGTAGGAGTCCGAGAACCAGCTCCCGCTCCCGTCCGGCGCGACGATCAGGAACTCCGGCAGCGTTCCCGCCTCCATCCGCGCGCGCGCCTCGCGCGCCACGCCGCGGCGCTCGAGCGTGTGATCGTCGCCATAGCCGTCATGCAGGAAGTAGAGAACCGGATAGCGGCGGCCGGGCGAGCGTTCGTAGGACGGCGGCAGGATGACCAGGCACTCGGGCGGGCTCGGGAGCGCCCGCGTCGGGATCCGGTCGAGGCGGAGGCCCGGGCCGGGCGAAGCACACGCACACGCCAAGAGAACCGAGGTGGCGAGGGCCCACCCTCCGTCTGCCGCCTGCCGTCTGCCGTCTGCTCTCTTCCTCAGGGGCCGGCCGCGGGTTTGAAGAGCGCGTCGTCGCGCGCGGCGGAGACGGCCACGTTCTCGAAGCGGATCTCGAAGGGCTCGCCCTCCATGGGCTTGTCCAGCGAGAGCAGCATGCCGTTCATGCTCTTCCAGTCCTTCCAGGCGACCGTCGTCGGCGGCTCAGCGGCGCCCCCGAGCACGTACTGCCACTGCAGCATGCGGCGGCCGTCGCGCGTGATCCAGAGCCAGTAGAGGTCCTTGGGGGTCATACCGACGTTGTCGAAAGACAGCTTCAGCACGTCGCAGGTCCCGCCTCCGGGGCACGGCTTCTCGCCGTCGTAGGTCAGGGTCACGCCGGGATCGAAGATCTTCCAGGGCGCCAGAAGCCAGTAAGTGTCGTTGATGAAGCGGCCGTACGCGCTCTCGACGCGCTTGGCGCTTTCCTCGGGCGGAACCGCAACGCCGTTGACGAAGGCCTTGCCCTCTTTCGTGTTGACGTTGAAGTAGACGGCGTAGGGAGCGCCCGCCTTGTCCACGCCCTTCAGGCGATAGTCGCCCGTGTACCGGTCCCACACGTGCGAGAACCGGGCGACGGGCTTGCCTTCCTTGGAGACCACGAAGTCGAACTGGAACTCCCGCGCCTTCTCCCAAGCCGGCATCCCACCCATGGCCGCGATCAGCTCCTTGCCCACCGCGTCCGCTTTCGCGTCGCGGGCTTGGGCTGGCGCCGACACGGACATCAAGGCTGCGAGGACCGCCAACGCTGCTGGTCGCATGCCGTGATCATATTCCCGGTCTCAGCTCTCGGGTCCCCGGTCCCGGGTCGATTTCACTTGAGACTTGAGACCTGAGACTTGAGACTTAGACTTGACGCCATGCCCGAGCTCCAGCGCATACCGAGAGACCTGCACGCCGCGCTCGGCGGCGAAGGGTTTCGGCGGCGCCGGCGCCTGGTGCTTCCGCTCCTGACGACGGATCCCGAGGGGTTCCCCCGAGTCGCCCTTCTGACGCTGGGAGAGGTGCGCGCCAACTCCGTCTCGGAGCTCGCCGTCGCGGTCCGTGCCGAGAGCCGCACGGCCTTCAACCTCGTCCGCCGCGGCACAGCCACGCTCCTCTATCTCCATCGGGCCATCACCGCGTCCGTGCAGGCGCGGGCCGGCCGGGGACGCGTCTCGTCCACGGATCCGGGCCGGCGGGTCTTCCCGCTCTCCGTCGAGCGCGTGCGCGTGGACCGCCCGACACAAGAGGAGGGAGACGTGGAGCTGCTGACAGGGCCGACGTTCGCCGGGAGCGACGCGTCGGATCTGTTTTCGGAAGAGCTCTTCGCCGAGCTCGGGAAGGTGAAACCCGAATGAAATTCGAGAACCGGACCGTCCTGATCACGGGCGCCGGCCGCGGCATCGGGCGCTCGATCGCCCTTCGCTTCGCCGAGGAGGGCGCGCGGGTGGCCCTCGT
>JBASRI010000206.1:0-3270 GCA_049273755.1 Thermoanaerobaculia bacterium | reverse complement strand
GTCCACGAGCGCGACCGGCGCGGCCACGGTCTCGCCGGCGCGCCGGCTGCCCGGCAGCTTCACGATCAGCGGCACGTGGATCGCCTCGCGATACAGGAGCACGCCGTGCTCGTCCTCGCCGTGGTCGTTCAACCCCTCGCCATGATCCGAGAGGAAGACGATCAGGGCGCGGTCGTAGAGGCCGCGGTCCTTCAAGTCCTGCAGGAAGCCGCCGACGATCTCGTCAGCGCGCGCGATCTCCCCGTCGTAGAGCAGCGGGTAGCGGCTCCGGTACGGCTCCGGCGGCTCGTAGGGGGAGTGAGGCTCGAAGAGGTGGAGAAACGCGAAGAAGGGGCCCTTGCCGCGCCCCCGGATCCAGTTCGTCAGGAGCGCCGCCGTCTCAGCCCCGTTGCGCTGGACGCGCGAGATCGTCTGGTTCGCCTTCGTCGGCTCGATGCCGTCCTCGTAGAAGTCGAACCCCCGCGAGACACCCGTCGCGTGCGAGAGCACGATCGAGGAGACGGCGCCCCCGGTCGCATAGCCCTTCGCCTTGAGCGCCGAGCCGAGCGTGGGTGGCGCCGGCCCGAGCGCATAGCCCAGGTTGTCGCGCACGCCGCTTTGCGGCGGCAGGAGTCCCGTGAAAATCGTGACGTGCGACGGCAGAGTCAGGGGAACGTGGGAATACGCATTCTCGAAGAGGACCGAATCCCTGCGCAAGGCGTCCAGGTTGGGCGTCTCGACCTTTCGGTACCCGTACGCGGGCAGGTGGTCGGCGCGCAGCGTGTCGATCGAGATCAGAATGACCGGCGCCCCCGCCGCCGAGGTGCCGCGCCCGCAGCCCGTCTGCGCGAGAAGGAGTCCCAACGCAAGGGTTCCCGCCCCGGCGCCTCGCGCGATCCGGACCGCGATTTTCGACTCTGCTAGCATCCGCCCCATGCCCATCCAGCCCGAAATCTATCGAAGACGCCTCGAAAGCGTGCGCGGACGCCTGTCCTCGCTCCAGGCCGACGGCCTCTTCTCGACTCCGTCCTCGAACCTCTACTACCTGACCGGTATCGACTTCCATCGGAGCGAACGCCTGACGGGCCTGTTTCTCTTCCAGGACGAAGACCCGGTCGTGATCTGTCCGGCATTCGAGGCTCCGCGGCTGCGCACGATGTCGGCCGTCGCCGACATCGTCACCTGGGAGGAGACCGAAGATCCGTTCGCGAAGGCGGCCTGCCTCTTCCCCGCCTCGGGCGGCGCGCTGGCCGTCGAGCCCTCGACCGCCTTCGACGACGTCGAGCGGTTGCTCAAGGCGCGGCCCGGCTGGAAGCCGGTCTCGGCGGCCTCGATTTTCGCGGCGCTCCGCATGGTGAAGTCGCCCGACGAGATCGAGCTGATCCGGCAGGCGATCGCGGTCGCGCTGCCGCGCTTCCGGCGAGCCTTCGAAGCGCTCAAGCCGGGCTGCTCCGAGGCGGAGATCTCGGCCCTCGTGGGCGGAGAGAACGTCGTTCAGTTCGGCCCGTCCTCCGCGTTTCCCCACGGGGCTTCCGGCTCGACACCGCTCTCGAAAGACCAGGCAATCCTGATCGACGCCTGGGACCGTCCCGACGGCTACTACTACGACATCACGCGCTCGACCTACTACGGCCATCCCACCGACGAGTACCGCACGGTCTGGGCGGTCGTGCTCGAGGCGCAGAGCGCGGCCATCGAAAGAGCCGCGCCAGGCGTGCCCTGCTCCGAGGTGGACGCCGCCGCGCGCCGCGTGATCGAGCGGGCGGGCTACGGCGCGTACTTCACGCACCGCCTCGGGCACGGCCTCGGCATCGACGTGCACGAGCCGCCGTACATGGTCGGACACGAGCGCACGCCGCTCGAGCCAGGGATGACGTTCACGTCGGAGCCCGGGATCTATCTGCCCGGCCGCTTCGGCGTGCGGATCGAGGACGACATCGTGTGCACGGAGCGCGGCGCGGAGTCGCTGTCGCCCCGGGTCCAGCGCCTCGAGCCGCTTCCGGCCTAACCCCGGCGAGAGGCGGCCGCCCTTCGTCCCCGGGAACGGGGCGTTCGTCCTCGAACCCTTCGGCGAATTGCCGGGGCGGTATAGTGTTTTCATTGAGAGACGATGACCTTTCGGTTCGGGAGCCTCACGCTCGACACGGAGAGCCGGGCGCTCTTCCGGGAGGGTCGTTCGGTCTCGATCTCCCCGAAGGCGTTCAAGCTGCTCCAGGTGCTGCTGGAGGGCCGGCCGCGCGCGATCCCGAAGGCGGAGCTCCATCAGCGCCTGTGGCCGGACACGACGGTCTCCGACGTGAACCTCCCGACCCTCATCGCCGAGGTCCGGCAGGCCATCGGCGACGGGGCGCGCGCCCCCGAGTTCATCCGAACCGTCTACGGCTACGGCTACGCGTTTCACGGGGCGGCGGCGACGCTGCGGCGCGACGGCAGCCCCGCCTCACCGACCGACCGGATCTTGCGGCTCCTTTGGGGACAGCGCGAGGTCGCGCTCTCCGAGGGAGAGAACATCCTCGGCCGGGGAACCGATTCGCTCGTCTGGATCGACGCCCAGAGCGTCTCGCGCCGCCACGCCCGGGTGGTGGTGGCCTCGGGTCTGGCGACGCTCGAAGATCTCGGCTCGAAGAACGGCACGTACGTCAACGGGATCCGGCTGACGGCGCCGGTCGCACTGCGCGACGGGGACGAGCTTCGCATCGGCAACGTGCCGATGACGTTGAAGGTGTTCGCCCGGCCGAGCTCGACGGAGACGGCCACCGGGTACTGAGCGCGCGGAACCGGCGCCGCCTGGTCGCCGCCTTCCTTCCTCTTCTCCTCGCGGTCGCGGCGGCGCGGGCCCAGGACACGACGCCGCAGGCCGAGGAAGCGGCCGAGTTCGCGCGCCGGGCGGCTTTCGCCGCGATTCACGGACCGCAGAAGATCTTCCTCGAGTCCATCGACGCCGACGGGATCCTGCGCCGCCTGCTCGGCGGCTCCGTCTGGGCAGCGTTGACGCCCCGCCAGCAAGCCTTGCTGCGGCCGGTCGTGCGGGAGCATTTTGCCCAGGCCCTGGCCCCGCCTCGCGGATCGCAGGCCGAAGTGGCGTGGGCTTCGGTGCCCTCTCCCGCGGCCGGAGGGCCCATCCTGGTCGACCTGGGCCTGCGCTATGGCACGGCGATTCTGAAGACGCGCTGGACGGTCCAGCGCACGCCGCGCGGATGGGCGATCGAGGACATTGCGCTCGTGGATCCCGGACTCTCGCTCGCTGCCGAGGTGGGGCGGATGCTCGGCCCCGCGCCGGTCCGCCCTCGC
>JBASRI010000176.1:0-7992 GCA_049273755.1 Thermoanaerobaculia bacterium | reverse complement strand
CGGGTCGCGCCGCGCGGAGCTGGGACGGTGGTGGACGGCGTCCACGTTCGCCTGGTCCGGCGGACTCGGGAAGACGTCGTTGCCCAGCGCACTGGGCCCTTTCGGGCCGGTAGCCTGCGACGGCACGGACGTCTGGGTCGGGGCCTTGGACAGCGTGTTCCGAATCCGGGCGAGCGACGGAAAGCTCCTGGAGACGTGGTCGATCAAGAAGCCCGCCGGAGCGCTTCTCGTGGCCATGGGTCGCGTTTTCGTCGCCGGCTTCGGCCTCCTCGGAGAGCCGGGAATCCTCTCCCTGATCGATCCCCGACAGTCGCCGGGCGCCGCGGCGGTCGTGGCGACCGACCTTCCGACATACCCGTTCGTTCCCGCTTTCGACGGAGCGCGCATCTGGACCGCGAACACCGCCGGATCGGTATCCACCATCTCGCCGACGGCGACGACCCCGTGGCCGGTCGCGACCGTCGCGTCGGGCTTTCAAGTTCCGTCCGGCATCGTGTTCGACGGGCAGCACGTCTGGGTCTCGGACTCCGGCAACTGCATGCTCCTGAAGCTCGACCCTTCCAGCGCGATCCTGCAAACCGTGAGTGTCGGCCTCCGCGGGGGCGGCCCGCTCCCGATGACGTTCGACGGCAGCCACCTGCTGGTGGCCAACGCTCTCGAGGGCTTGAACATCGTTCGCGTCGCCGACGGCGCCTCTGTCGCGCTGCTCGACGTGGCGTACGGGGCGCCTTCCGGAGCCGCGTTCGACGGCGAGCGCATCCTGGTCATCGGCCAGGGCGATCCGTCGAGCGCGATTCCGCCGACCCTGTCGCTGCTGCGGGCATCGGACTTCTCGCCGCTCGGCGTGGACGCCATTCCGGGCATCTATCCGATGGCGGCCGCGAGCGACGGCCTCGACTTCTGGATCACGGTCGAGACGGAAGATGGGTCGGCGCTCGTGCGGCTCTAGAAGAGGAGACTGAGGAGCGTCTTAACCTCCCGCTCAGAGCGCTACTCGTACACCCGCATCCCGACCGTGAGCCGCGTCAGGTAAACCGTCTCGCAAGATCCCGGGCCCTCGTCGTCGCGGACGGTGCTCGTGACCCAGTGGAACGACGGATCGTCTACGCCGTCGACGTCCACGAGCCAGCCTTCCAGGCGCACGTCGTCGCCGCGCGAGACGGCGCGCAGGGCGCGGCGCAGACGTCCGTTCGCCGGGATGACGTGGATGTTGGCGGCGTGTGCGACGATCGTCCCGCGGTCGAGAGTCCCGTCCTTTGTGCGCCAGAAGAAGAACCGCGAGAACTGGCTGTAGGAGATCTTTCCGGCGTAGGGCGGCGCGAGGAGCGGTCCCCAGGCCAGCGCCAGGTCGTCGGGAATCAGTGCGGCGGCGGCGCCCCAGCGGTAGGCCCGGTTGCCGACAACGCGGGCGGACTCGTCCCAGCGGAAGCGTGGCGTCACGCGGTAGCGCTTTCCCCCCGCCCGGTGATCGAAGGCGGGCTTCTCGGCCGCCGTCTGGATCGGCTCCCCCGACGGGTTCGGGCGCGGGGCGGTGTGGTGCTTCAGCAGCGCCAGCGTCAGGGAGTCGCGGCAAAGCAGAAGGACGAAAGCCGCCGACGCCAGGACCACCGCCGCTCGCCGTCTCATCCTGGGACAAATTGTCGCCGATCCAAACCCGATTGACACCGGCGCTCCGGAGCGGGAGATAATCCGCTCCTTCTGTCTCGACCCTCAGGAGGACAAGGTATGCGTAGGTCCAAGCTCGGCAGCCTGGTGCTTCTTGCCTCGATGGCTCTCGTGCGGCCGATGTGCGCGCAGGAAAAGGACAAGGAGAAGCCCAAGAAGCCCGACCCGGCCGCCGACATCAACAAGCCGCGCGAGGACGCGCGCAAGATCGCGTTCGAGACCACGGAGGGCACCTGGATGTCGGTGGACATCTCGCCCGATGGAAGGACGCTCGTCTTCGACCTGCTCGGCGACCTCTACAGCGTGCCAGCCTCGGGAGGCCGGGCGAATGCGCTGACGAGCGGCCCCGCGTTCGACTGCCATCCGCGATTCTCTCCCGACGGCAAGACGATCGCATTCACGAGCGACCGCAGCGGCATCGAGAACGTCTGGCTGATGGACGCCGACGGAAAGAACCCGCGCGCGCTCACGACCGAGAAGGACGCCTTCGTGCGCAGCGCCGTCTTCACGCCCGACGGCCAGTACGTGATCGCCCGCAAAGAAGACGGCAAGCGGGCCGGCATCCCGCCGGTCGAGCTGTGGATCTACCACCGCGAGGGCGGCGGCGGCGGGATCAAGCTGACGTCTTCGGACGACATCAACAACGCCGGCGGCGTCGCCGTCTCGCGGGACGGCAAGTCGATCTACTTCTCGGGCCGGGAACGCAAGTTCAGCTACACGCCGAACCTCGCCGACGGCCTCTGGAAAATCTTCCGCTACGACCGCGACCTCGCGCAGACGTTCCCGGTCGCTGGCGGCTTCGGCGGCGCCGTGCGGCCGAACATCTCTCCCGACGGCAAGACATTGGCGTTCATCTCCCGCCGCGACGACGACACGGTCATCGTCGCCCGCGACCTCGCCTCGGGCGCCGAGCGCATTCTGGCGCGGGGCGTCACCCGAGACGAGGAAGAGGGCTTCGCCCAGCAGGACCTCTGGCCCAACTACGCCTTCACGCCCGACGGCAAGGCCCTCGTCTTCAGCAACTGGGGCAAGCTCGCGCGGCTGGACGTTGCGAGCGGCGCGATCACCGACATCCCCTTCACGGCCGCCGTCGAACAGTGGGCGGCCCCGCGCGTCGCGTGGCAGGAGAAGGTGGAGATGGGTCCCGTCAAGGCGAAGATCCTGCGCTGGCCGAGCCAGTCCCCCGACGGGCGCTGGATCGCTTTCGAGGCGTTCGGCCGCGTCTGGCTCCAGGAGCTTTCCGGAAACCGGACAGCGGGCGCGCCGCGCCGCCTCACCAGGGACGACGCGTCGCTTCCCCGCCGCGAATACGCTCCCGCCTTTTCCGCCGACGGCCGGTGGATCGCTTACGTGTCCTGGAGCGACAAGGATGGCGGCCACGTCTGGAAGGCGCTCGCCGCTCCCGGTGTGCCGCCGGTCAGGCTGACGCGGTCGCCGGGCCACTACGCCAACCCGGCCTGGTCGCCGAAGGGCGACCGCCTCGCGCTCCTCAAGGGCTCTGGGCTCGAGTTCCGCGGCCGGCAGCCCGAGGACGAAGAGTACTTCCAGATCGTCACGCTCGACGCCGCCGGCGGCGATCCCCGGCCCGTCACCACCGTCAAGCTCGGCAACGGGATGAAGTTCCATCCCCAAGTGTTCTGGACGGCGGACGCAACGCGCCTCTACTACCGGGATCCCATCGAGCCCAAGAAGCCGACGGACGACCCCAAGAACGACCTGGTGTCCGTCCGTATCGACGGTACGGACCTGCACCGGTTGCTGCGCTTTCCCGCCGTGGACGACGTCGTGCCGTCGCCCGACGGCGCGTGGGTGGTCTTCACGTCCCGCGACAACGTCTACGTGTCTCCCCTGCCCGGGATCCTGACGAAGGAGCCCCCCGAGGTCGGCCTCAAGGAAGGGGCGGTGCCGGTCTACCGGCTCTCTGACGACGCCGGAGGCTACGTCGGCTGGGCCGATGGCGGCCGGACGATGACCTGGGCCCTCGGCAACACGTTCTACCGGCTGCCCCTGGCCGAGGCGCTCGAGTTCGCGCGTGCGGAGCGCCGGAAAGCCGAGGAAAAAGCGAAGAAAGAAGCGGAGACGAAGGGCGCTCCCGAGACCGACAAGCAGAAAGAAGAGAAAGAAAAGGAGAAGGTGCAGGAGGCGCGCGTCCCGAAGGCCGAGACGATCGCGCTCGCGCTCTCTCTCCCGCGGTCGATCCCGCAGGGCTCCTACGTGTTGCGCGGAGCGCGGGTCGTGACGATGAAGCGCGACGAGGTCCTGGAAAACGCGGACGTGTTCGTGGCGGGCAACCGCATCGCCGCCGTCGGGCCGGCGGGTCAGGTCCCCGTGCCCGCCGGAACCCGAAGCTTCGACGCCGCCGGCAAGACCATCATCCCGGGGTTGATCGACACCCACGCCCACCTGCACTACTCCGGATTCGAGCTCTTCCCGGAGACGAAGTGGGAGTACGTCGCGAACCTGGCCTACGGCGTGACGACCGTGTACGACCCGTCCGCGCCGTCGCTCGACGTCTTCGCGCAGGGCGAACAGGTCGAGGCCGGGATGATGATCGGGCCCCGCATCTACTCCTCGGGCGACGTCCTGTACGGCGGGCAGCAGGCCGACATCTTCGCCGAGGTCAACAACCTCGACGACGCGAAGCACCAGGTCCGCCGCATGAAAGCCTACGGCGCGCGCATGATCAAGGTCTACCAGCAGCCACGCCGGTCCCAGCGGATCTACTTCGCCGAAGCCTGCCGCGACGAGCACATGCTGCTGACGGCCGAGGGCGCGGGAGAGCTGCAGACCGACATGACGATGGCGACGGACGGGTTCACGGCATGGGAGCACGCGCTGCCGGTCCGCCTCGAGAAGGACGTCGTCGACTTCGTCGCGCAGTCGGGGACCTTCTACACGCCGACTCTCCTGGTCGCGTACGGGGGGCCCTGGGGCGAGGAGTACTACTGGCAGACGCACAACGCGCACGACGACGTGAAGCTCAACCGCTTCGTGCCGCACGACCTGATCGACGCGAAGGCCCGGCGCTATCCCTGGATCTGGCCCTCCGAGTATCACTTCCCGACGGTCGCGGCGGGAGCGGCCGAGGTGCTGCGCGCGGGCGGCAACGTCTCGCTCGGCGCGCACGGGCAGCTCCAGGGCCTGGGCCCACACTGGGAGCTGTGGGCGATGGCCGGAGAAGGCGGCCGAGCGAAGGATTCCGCGATGACGCCGATGGAGGCGCTCCGCGCCTCCACGATCCTCGCGGCCGACAAGATCGGCTTCGCGCCGGACCTCGGCTCGATTGAGACGGGCAAGCTCGCCGACTTCATGGTGCTCGACGCCAACCCGCTCGAGGACATCCACAACTCGATCAAGATCCGGTGGGTCGTCAAGAACGGCGAAGTGTGGGAGGCGGACACGATGAAGAAGGTCTGGCCCCGCGAGGAGCCGCCCCCGAAGTTTTTCTGGAAGGGTCTGACCGACGCAGGGGGTCTGACCCCTTAGAGTTCCGGGGGTCTGACCCCCGGGCTCCCTTCTGGTAGCCTACGCCGCACTGAGCGCGGAGGTGGCGTGCCCTTCGAGCTTCACGTCCTGCCCGGCGAAAACCTGGCCCGTGTCCGCGGCTTCGGGAAGGACGATTTCGCCTCGACCATGGCGGCGATGCGGGCGATCGGCGAGGATCCGCGTCTTGCGCCCGGGATGCCGGTCCTGATGGACGTCCGGGAGCTCGACTACCTCGCCACGCCCCCGGAGGTTTCCTCTTTCGCGTCTCCCGGCTCGATGCCGGCGTTCTTCGCCGGGCACCGCATCGCGATCGTCTCCCGCCGGGGCGCGCAGTTCGGCGTCGCGCGCACGTTCGCGGCGAAGGCGGAGGCCTCCGGCTCCGAGACGGAGGTGTTCGCCGAGCCCGAGCTCGCCCTGGCGTGGCTGCGGGGAAGCCTGTGACGCCGGCAACCGCTCCGGGACGGCGGGTCGCCGTCTACCCTCTCTAACGGGCGCCGACCCGCTCCATCACGTACCGCCGGATGTCCAGGCTCTGATCACGGCCGTCCAGCGCCGCTCCTAGGTCCCCTCGTGCTGGTAGTACTCATAGGCCGACATGGGCTTGGAGTAGTCCACCGTCCACTTGCGGCTGTCCGGCGGGACCTTTCCGAGCGCCCGAGCCATCTCGCGCACGTGGATCGCCACCGAGCCGCAGCAGGAGCCGATGTAGTTGATCCCGAGGTCCCGCGCCTGCTCGGCCCAGCGCGCCATTTCCCGGCGCGTGAGCTGCAGCGAGTCGAGCTCGAACGGGAAGACGTCCAGGCTCGTGAAGTCGGGCTTCTCGGCGGGCGTCCGGTAGGCGACCGGCTGGCAGGCGACGAAGCCGGAGACGGCATTGCGCATCTCCTCGATCAGTCCGAGCGTGTGCTCGGGCCCGCGAAGGCAGTTGATGCAGACGATGTCGGCCCCCGCGTCCTGCAGCGCCTTGGCCGCGTCGGCCGGGCTCTGGCCGTCCGAGGTCACGGGCTTGTTCTCGAAGCAGACGGTGACCATGACCGGCAGGCCCGTTTTCTTGGCGCTCTCGACGGCGAGCAGGGCCTCGCCCAGCCAGGAGAACGTCTCGCCGATGATGAAATCGATGCCCTCCTCGACCTGAACGGAGAGCTGCTCGTCGAAGGTCCGGCGCACCCGGTCGTAGGAGCCGGGGCTTCCGTGCTCGTACATCCAGGTCAGCGACAGGTTGCCGGCCACCAGGCAGCGGTCTCCGGCGACGTCCCTGGCGATGCGGACGGCCGCGCGGTTCAAATCCTCCAGGCGGTTCTCGAGGCCAACGGTGGCCAGCTTGTCGCGGCTGGCGTAGAACGTCAGAGCCTGCAGGACGTCGGCCCCGGCGTCGCGGAACTCGACGTGGAGCTCCCGCAGGGCCTCCGGCCGCGTCAGCGCGACCTCAGGCGTGAACGGCCCGGCGCGCACCCATCCGCGCTTCTCCAGCTCCAGTAGGTAGCCGCCGTCTCCGAGCACCGGCCCCTCGGCCAGCCTCTCGAGGATCCCCTTTTTCTTCACTCGTTCTCCCTTCCAGGATTTGGTCGTCTCAGGTCTCAGGTTTCAGGTCTCAGGTCGGAATCCGGCGCAGCACCTGAGACTTGAGACCTGAGACTTGAGACCTCTCACGTGTAAGCAGTCGGCTCTTCATCGCCGTATTCAAACTCCGCTTTGATGGGCCTGCCCCGGGCAAAGCGGTCCGGCGCGAAGCAGGATATGTCCACCGTCGTCGCGCGTCCGTCGAGCAGCAGCTCGGAGACCGCGAGGCCGACCGCGGGCGAGATCTTGAAGCCCATGCCCGAGAAGCCTGCCGCGACGTAGAGACCCGCCGTGCCGGGGATCCCCCCGATCAGCGGCCGCCAGTCTGGGCTCACGTCGTAGACGCCCGTAACGCCCCGCCAGATCCCGGCTTCGGCGAGTGCCGGCACGCGCCGTGCGACGCGCTCGACCAGCGTCGCCAGCGAGTCTGTCGAGGCCGACTGCGCGAAGGACTCGGGGTCGGCCCCGGGCTTGCCCCAGAAGTCTCCGACGAGGGTCAGGCCGCCCACCTCCGATCGGAAATACGTCGTCGTGATCCCGTCGATGCAGGCCGGGCCCGCGGTGGGGAGCCCCGGCGGGTTCTTGAGGATTGCGACTTCGTGGTACTCGCCCTCGACCGGCAGGTCGAACCCGACTCCGGCGAAGAGCGGCCGGCTCCACGGTCCCGTGGCCGCGACGACGACGGGCGAGGCTACGGTTCCGCGGTCGGTCTCGACGCCGGCCACGTGGCCGCCCCAGGAGGAGAACGCGAGCGCGCGGGTTTGCGACCGGTAGTCGGCGCCCATCTCGCGCGCACGCTCCAGAAAGTCGTTGGCCACTCCGGCGCCGTCGCCGTAGCCGGACCCCGGCTCCCAGGCGGCCGAGGGCACGTCGTCCAGGTTCCAGTCGGGCACGATCTCCGAGAGCTCGCGCCGATCCACGACTCGGGCGTCCACGCCATGGGCACGCTGCATCTCGACGTTTTTCGCGAGGCGGTCGAGCTCCTTCTCCGGGACGATCCGCACGAACCCGGTCTGGCGGAAGTCGCCGTCGCGCCCGACGTAGTCCTTCCACGTCCGGAAGATCTGGAGGCTCTTGGCCGCGAGGTCGACTTCCGGTGGGAAGCTGTAGTGCATGCGCACCAGCGCCGAGGAGCGGCCGCTGCCGCCGGAAGCGACGTCGCCCTTGTCGAGCACGAGGATGCGGCCGACCTTGCGCCGCGCCAGGTGGAACGCGATCGAGGCGCCCATCACTCCGGCGCCCAGGATCACGTAGTCCGCGGTCTTCGGCAGCGGTCCGCTC
>JBASRI010000157.1:0-1792 GCA_049273755.1 Thermoanaerobaculia bacterium | reverse complement strand
ACACGGGATGCGGGACTCCCAACGGCTTCGGCGTCTGCGACCTCGGCACGATCGTGCACGAGTGGTGTCTAGATCGGCGCGAGCCCGTCCGCCCCGGAGTGCCGCCGCGGATGGGGAGCCGGGGCGGCTCCTGGCGCCACCGCGTGCGTTGGTCCGCGCCATCGGCCTCGAGCAGTCTGCCGCCGGACTACCGGTACTCGGACTACGGCTTCCGCGTGCTGCGCGAGGGCGCCGGTCCGTGACCGGAAGAATCCCGGACCGCCCGCGGCGCGAACCGCACGTCAGTCCTTGACCACCTGGAGCTCGTTGTCGACCTCGAGCACGCCGAAGACGCTCCTCGCGACCTGTTCCGCGCGGACCTTGTCGGCCTCACTGGTTCTCCTGACGCTTTCGTGGATGTCGATCGCCGCCCAGGTCGCCGCTCAACAACCCAAGCCGTCGCTTTCGGGCCCCTTGGTGCGCATGGTTTTCCTCCCTTGCGTCAGGAGGCGGTGAAAATGCGCAGGTACGACTACTCTTATGGGAGCGCTGTGATGCAGGATCGGCCCGCATCTGCGGACGACAGGAGGCTGGCGTGCTCAATCGCGCATTGGTGACCACGTCGACGGAGCTGCCCGGGTACCGGATTTTGCGAAATCTCGGGGTCGTGCGCGGCATCGTGGTGCGCTCTCGCAGCATCGTCGGAACGGTCGGCGCCGGGATCCAGAGCCTCTTCGGGGGCAACATCACCCTCTGGACCGAGATGTGCGAACGCGCCCGCGGGGAAGCGTTCGACCTGATGGCGCGTCACGCCGAGGAGATGGGGGCCAACGCCGTGGTCGTCGTCCGCTACGACGCCAACGACGTCTCCGCCGGCGTGACGGAAGTGCTGGCCTACGGGTCGGCCTGCGTCGTGGAGCCGCACCGGTAAAGGAGGCGTCGGCGATGAAGGGAATCCTGATTTGGGTCCTGGCGGGCGCGCTCGCCGGGATCGTCGCGGCCTCGTTCGTCGTCCCGCCGATGCTTTCCTGGTACAACGAGGCGGGATATCTGGCCGGCGGGGGACAGCCCGCGGCGATGGTGAATCTGCCCCAGGTCGTGCGGTACGCGACCACGCGTCTGATCCGGGGCCAGGCGATCGGCGCAGCGCTCGGCTCCGTCGTGTTTCTCGCGCTCGGCCTGGCCGTCGGCCGTGGCCGTCGCCGTTCGCGGGCGATAGCCCCGTAGGTTCCATCGTGTCCGGCGATGTCTTGATCGACGGCCCCGAAAGCGCGGCCGCGACGGTCGTTCTCGCGCACGGCGCGGGCGCGCCCATGGACTCGCCGTTTCTCGATCGCGTCGCCGCGGGACTCGCGGCGCGAGGGATTCGCGTGGCGCGGTTCGAGTTTCCCTATATGGCGAAACGGCGGACGGAAGGCAAGCGCGGCGCTCCCGATCGCCCGCCCGTCCTGCTCGCTCGCTGGAAAGACGTCGTCGCCTCGCTGGGCGGCGGCGGGCGCCTGGTGATCGGCGGCAAGTCCCTGGGGGGGCGGATCGCGAGCATGGTCGCCGACGAGGTCGGAGCGCGCGGCCTCGTCTGCTTCGGCTATCCCTTTCATCCTCCCGGCGACCCGTCGCGCCTTCGCACGGCGCACCTGGAGGCCCTCGCCACGCCGACCCTCATCCTGCAGGGGACCCGCGACGCGTTCGGGAGCCGCGAGGAGGTCGCGGGCTATCGGCTCTCGCCCGCGATCCGGGTTCACTGGATCGAGGGCGGCGACCATTCCTTCAAACCGCCCGCCCGCACCGGCCGCACGGAGAAGGAGAACCTCGA
>JBASRI010000128.1:0-5283 GCA_049273755.1 Thermoanaerobaculia bacterium | reverse complement strand
GGGGTGGCCCCTCCGCGACATCCGCCCGGCGTGCCGCTCGGCGGAATCGTCACGTCGCAGCCGTCGGCCAGCACCCCCCGAAGCGACGCCGCCCAGGCCGCCGTCAGGTCGGAGCGCACGGCGACGAGGTAGCCGTAGCGCTCGTTGAAGTGCGCGCGGCTGACCGTGTAGATCGTGCCGTCGGGAGCGATCCCCGGCACGACGTTCAAGCCCGGCCGCTGCGAGCCGCACGGGGACGGCGCCGCAACCGCGCCGGGCGACGGCGGCCACGGGAGCTCGTTGTCCATGAAGGTCCCCTCGCAGAGATCCGCCGCCGCTGGCGCTCCCGTCACGAGCGCCGAGAACGGCGCCACCGACGGCGTTCCATCCGCCGCGACGCGGACGAGCCAGGCACCCGTGACGTCCGACGAATCGGCCCCCGGGCCCAGACCGACGACGTTGTAGACGACGCTGCCGTCCGGCCCCGCAGCGAGCCCGCCGGCGACGAAGCGTGCGGGATCGATCTCGGGAAACGGATTGATGCGCTCCAGCCGCGAGCCGGTCGCCTTCGACACGCGGAACACCGTCCCGCCCAGGCCCGGCACGTAAAGGGACCCCCCCGCGAGGACCGGAAGAAAGACGGGCTCCCATACCGCGAGGGAAGAGGGCTCCGGCTTCCAATCGCTCTGGAACGTCCACACCTCCCGGAGCTCGCGGTTGACCCAGGACAGGCGCTTGACGTTCCAGATCTGCGTGTCCCACGCCGCGCGGCCGCACGGAACCGGCTCGCCGCTTCCCGGCGGAACGCACGAGATGTAGGAGCCGGTCTTGAACGTCATGTACACGTCGCCCCCCTCGACGAGGGGCACGGCGTAGTGAACGAAGAGCTCTCCGTTGCCCTCGGCCTTCTCGGCATCGACGAACGGGTCGTACACGACGTCGGCGAGGATCGCCTCGAGCGGCTGCGCCAGGGCCGGCGTGGAGCCGGCGTGCGCCGGCCCGCAGCCCCACTGGGGCCAGTCCTGCGCGGAGAGCGTCGCGGCGAGGCCGGCCGACAGGAATGCAAGGAGCAACAATCGCCCCTTGCACCGCGGACCGGTTCGCACCATCATCGCCGTCATCATACGCGGACGTCCGGGAATTCCGGGCGCTCGACAGGCGTTTGCCCGCAGCGCATGCATCCAAAAAACAATCGCTCCGGCGCCGCCGCGGCGCTCCTGGCCGCCGCGCTCGTCTCCTCCGCTTTCGCGCAGGAGCCGTCGCCGACGCACCCGGCCACGCCCTCCGATGCGAACCGCCCCGTCCGCAGTCCCGGGAACGCCGACTGGGCCAGGGACGCCGAGGACGCGCAGGCAAAGGCCGCCGCGCAGGGGAAGCTCGTCTATTACGAGTTCGACAGCCCCAACTGCAGCGCGTGCCAGCGCATGCAGAGTCTGCTCTACCCCGCGTTCGACTTCGAGGCGCTCTTGATCGGCATGGTGCCCGTCAAGCTCGCGCTCACCTCCAACGCTGCCAAACCGCTGGCCGACCGCTACAAGATCACCGAAGTCCCCGCGGTCCTCATCACGAACGCCGACGGCCGGCTCGTGTTCCTGATGCAGGGATTCAAGACGGCGCCCGAGTTCTACCGCCACGCCCGAGGCGACCTCGATCGGTACAGGCAGTTCGTCAAAAAGATCGACGCGCAGAGGATCGCGACGCTCTCCGCCGAGGAGGCCTACGCCACGGGTCGTGAGCTCTACGCGCGCTCGGATCCCGCGGCCGCTCTGCCCCGGCTGCAGCGCGCCAGCGTCGCGCCGAATCCGAAGCCGGGTGTGCGCGAGAACGCGCTCGAGGGTCTGGCGGAGGTCCAGCTGGAGGTCGGCCAGATCGGTCCGTCGCGCCAGACGATCGACAAGCTGATCGCCACGACGAAGAACGCGGACCAGAGGGAACGCGCGGAGCTCTTCCGCGCGCAGATCCCCCTGGCCGAGAAGAAGCCCGCCGAGGCGCTGGCCCTCTACAGGAAGTTCGTCAAGGATCACCCGAGCTCGCCGCACCGCGCCCGGGTCGACGAGTTCATCGCGCGCCTGGAAGGGGCCGCTCCGGCCCCGTGAGACGCGCCGCGCTCTGCCTCCTGTTCGCGGCCGTCGCCGTTGCGGCGAGCGCCGCCGGCCCCCCCGATCCGGCGAGGCTGCTGACCGCAGAGGCGACCCTCGCCCCGTCTCCCGAGCCGGGCAAGGGCACCCTTCGGGTCCTTGCGAAGCTCGCTCCGGGCTGGCACGTCAACAGCCATAAGCCCTCCGAGGATTACCTGATCCCGACGAGCCTGACGCTGACGCCCGTCGAGGGCGTGTCGTTCGGCGAGCCTCGCTACCCCGAAGGCAAGCTCGAGAAGTTCTCCTTCTCCGACAAACCCCTCTCGGTTTACGCCGGAGAGTTCCGGATCGATGTCTCGGTCTCCTGGACCGGCGCCGCTGCCTCGGTCACGGGTTCCGTCGAGTTCCAGGCGTGTAACGACACCCAGTGCCTGGCCCCCGCCTCCGTGCCCTTCCGCACGGGTCCGGCGCCGGCGGCGTCAGGCGGAGCGACGCTCGCGGGCGGAGCGATTCCCCTCTCGGAGGCGCGCCGCGTTCAGCCGCCGACCCCCGCCGCCGGAGCCTCGCGGGACTTCGGAGACTTGCTCGCGCGTAAGGGGCTGTTCGCGGTCCTCCTGATTCTCTTCGGGACCGGGCTGGCTCTGAACCTGACACCCTGCGTCTACCCCGTCATCCCGCTGACGGTCAGTTTTTTCGGCGGCCAGGCCCACGGCCAGAATCGCCGGACGTTTTTGCTGGCCGCAATCTACGTTCTGGGAATGGCCACCATGTACTCGGCGCTCGGCGTGGCCGCGGCGCTCTCGGGGCGTCTCTTCGGCGCGGCGCTTCAGTCCAGCTGGGTGCTGGGCCTGGTGGCGCTCGCGCTCGTCGCGCTGGCTCTCTCGATGTTCGGACTCTACGACCTGCGGATGCCGACGTTCCTCATGCAGAAGGCCGGCGCGCGCCAGGGCGTTCTCGGCGCGTACGCCATGGGCCTGCTCGTCGGCGTGGTCGCGGCGCCCTGTGTGGGACCGGCGATCCTGGCGCTCCTCGCCTTCGTCGCGACGACCCAGAACGCGGGCCTGGGGTTTCTCTTCTTTTTCGTTCTCTCGCTGGGGCTGGGCTTCCCCTTCCTCTTCCTCGCGGCGTTCTCCGGAAAGATCGCGGCTCTCCCGCGCGCCGGAGCCTGGATGGAAGGCGTCAAGAAGATCTTCGGCTGGGTGCTCCTGGCGATGGCCGCCTACTTCCTGAGGACGGCGCTCCCCCCGCCGATCGGCCCGTGGCTGCTGCCGGCGGTCCTGGTCGCGGGGGCGATCGGGCTGCTCGTCTTCCAGAGTCCCCTCTCCCGCGGCATTCGCGCCCCCGTGGCGGTCCTGTTCCTCGGCGCCGCGGTGTTCCTGGCGCCGCAGGCCAGTAGCGCACCGGCCGGGCCCGCTTGGAGCAATTACGACCCCGCGCGGGTCGCCAGCCTCGGCCGGCCCGCGATCGTGGACTTCACGGCCTCGTGGTGCGTTCCGTGCATCGAGCTCGACCACAAGACCTTCTCGGACTCCCGGGTGAAAGAGGCGCTCTCGCGCCGCGCGCTTTTCAAGGCGGACATGACGCGCGCGGCCTCTGCGGAAACCGTGGCCCTCGCCGAGAAGCACCGGATCCTGGGGGTTCCGACGGTCATCTTCCTGGACGCCTCGGGGCAGGAGCGCGAGGACCTTCGGCTGGTGGGATTCGAAGGACCGGACGCGTTTCTGAAGCGGCTGGAAAAGGCGCCGTAGACGGCGGCCTAGAAAACCTCTCGCGTCATCCCGAGGAGCGCAGAAGACGAGAGAGCTGCGCTCGGGATGACTCCGCCCCGACATGAAGCCTAGGCGGGCAGCCTCCCCAGCTTCTTCAACGCGTCCTTCGCCGCCTTGCGCTGGGCTTCCCGCTTGGAGGGGCCGCTGCCGCGGGCGAACGCGTCTCCATCCCAGAAGAGCTCCACCACGAACGCTTTCTCGTGGTCAGGGCCGGATTCCTCGATGACGCGGTATTCGGGAAGCGGCAGTCCCAGGCTCTGCGCGGCCTCCTGCAGCGTGGTCTTGTAGTCGTGGAACGAAAGGTCCCCGATGTCGATCACGGCGACCTCGGGATCGAAGATGCGGCGCACGAAGTCCGCCGTCGCCTGCAGCCCGCCGTCCAGATAAATTGCGGCGACGACCGCCTCGAACGCGTCGGCCAGAAGCGACAGCTTCTCGCCACCGCCCGAGCGGGCCTCCCCCGCTCCCATGCGCAGCGAGCGTCCGATCTCCAGGGAGCGGGCCTTGGCGGCCAGCATGCTGGCCGAGACCAGGTGCGCCTTGATCTTCGAGAGCGCGCCCTCCTGCAGGTTCGGGAACGAGCGGTAGATCAGCTCGCCGACGACGAAGCCCAGGACCGCGTCGCCCAGGAACTCGAGCCGCTCGTTGTTGGGCGAACGGTTCTCCCGGTTCTCGTTGGAGAACGACTTGTGGGTCAGCGCCCGCTCGAGCAGGCTGCGGTCGCGAAAGGCGTAGCCCAGCCGCTGTTGGAAGTCGGTGACCGTTTCCGCTGCCGCACCGCTCATGTCTGGGATGGTGCCGGAGGCCGGAGTCGAACCGGCACGGGCCTTTCAGCCCTCGGGATTTTAAGTCCCGTGCGTCTACCAATTTCGCCACTCCGGCAACGGAGCCGAGGACCTCGTGGGAGGGCGCCTAAGAGAACGCTGGTCAATGTGCGCATGCGGCTCGCCCGGAGGAGCTTTCCTGGAGGCGACGGGCGGATTCGAACCGCCGAATAAAGGTTTTGCAGACCTCTCCCTTAACCACTTGGGTACGTCGCCGTGCCGGGGAATTCTACCGCAGGCCGGCGCGCGAGGCGGTCACCGCGCCGCGTGCGCGTAGTCGCGGATCAGCCCCGTGACGACGCCCTGGATCGTGACGTCCCGAGCGTCCACCGTCATGGGACGCATCGCCGAGTTGGCCGGCTGGAGGCGGATGCGCGCGCCCTCGGCGTAGTAGCGCTTGAGCGTGGCCTCTCCGCGGACCAGGGCGACGACGGTCTGGCCGCTCTCGGCCTTCTCGCGCCGCGCGACGACCACGAAGTCGCCGTCGAGGATCCCATCCTCGATCATGGACTCACCGCGCACGCGCAGCACGAAGTGCTCCCCCTTTCCCAGCAGTGCCGCCGGGACCTCGATCGCCTCCTCGTGCGGGAAGGGCTCGATCGGCCGGCCCGCCGCGACCAGACCGAGCAAGGG
>JBASRI010000104.1:0-5360 GCA_049273755.1 Thermoanaerobaculia bacterium | reverse complement strand
CAGTCCCCCGGTGCCGAGCAGCAGGGAGGCGATCCAGACCGCGGAGTTGCGTGTCAAGGCCGCCACGGCGCCGAGCGCAATCGAGACCTGAAGAATGGCCACCGTGTTGGCGAAACCATGATGCTTGCGGAGCAGGTGGTCGGACTCCGCGATCTTTTCGTCTCGCTCCTTCTCCTTTTCCCGGGCCTTCGCTTCGATCTCCTTGCGTTCGGCAGCCTGCCTTTCCTGCTTCGCGGCGTAGTCGGACGGTGGCTCCTTGCCGAGGGCGAGCCAAGAAGTGCGTGAAGCCTCTTCGATTGCGACCTTGAGGCCTTTCGCCTGGAAAAAGGCCCACTGATCCGAGGCCTCGCTTTGGAGTCGCGCCGCCTCGGTTCGCAGCATCAGGGCTTCGTTGACTGTCGCTCCGGCGCGCAGCGCGGCGATCGCGGCCAGTGCCGCGAGCACGGCCGTGGTGAGGGCAATCCTCTTGAGGAACCCGCCTCCCTGACGCTCGAGCTCCTCGCGGATGCCTTCGCGAAGGTTCTCGGTCTCGATCTCGGGCCCTTCCGGCATCAGCGGGAGTATAGGCCGGACGTCGACCCTGTCCGCTCGTCGGTGGCGCGAATCGATCAGCAATATCATCACCTGTTAAGAGGAAGAAGGAGGGACCATGAACTATCGATCCATCGCCGCGGTCGTGGCTGGGCTCTGCGTGTGCACGGGCGCTGCCATAGCGCAGCAAACGAAGTCTGAGAAGGCGCCCGAAAAAAAGATGGAAATGCCCAAGCCCGGGCCAGAGGTGAAGAAGCTCGGATACTTTGTCGGCTCTTGGAAGACCGAAACGGAGGCAAAGCCGAACACTATTATGCCGGCGGGAAAGACGACCGAGATCAGCAAGTGTGAATGGTTCCCTGGAGGCTTCCACGTCGTCTGTCACACCACTGGCAACGGTCCCATGGGAGCGAGGCAGCTTGGCATTCTCGGCTATGACAGCGACGCGAAGGCGTACACCTACTACGGTATCGGAAGCGCGAGCGGAGGCGCCGCATCCAGCAAGGGCACGGTCGACGGGAGCACATGGACCTATACCAGCAACGACAAGATGGGCGGCAAGACGGTGCAGGGCCGCTATACGATCACCGAGGTTTCACCCACGTCCCAAACGTTCAAGTTCGAGACCTCCGACGACGGACAGACGTGGACCGAGGTCATGGAAGGCAAGGCGACCAAAGCCGTCTCAAAGGCCGCCCCAGTGGAAAAGAAGTAACGGCGCCACCAAGATTCTTGAACGCCGGGAGGCAACTCCCGGCGTTAGCACTCTTGCGAGAGCGACACGGACAAAACACGGACAATCGGACTTGAAAAAAGGGGGTGGCGCTTTCGATCGCCAACCCCTCTACCGCGCCGTCGTGGGATCGGCGAACAACCGCACTTCGCTTTGAGGGAATGGAATGTCGATGTGCTTGGCGCGAAATTGCTCAACGATGGTCTGATAGAGCTCCAACTGGGCCGGACCGTAGTCGCCGACCGTGACCCATGGCTGTACCGAAATTTTGATGGAGGACTCGCCGAGCGCGCTGATGCCGACGACCGGCGCGGGGTCCTTGAGCACGCGCGGGTTTTCCTGCAGGATGCCGGCAACGGTGGAGAGGGCCCGCGCGAGATCCGTGCCGTAGGCGACGCCGACGGTGAGACCCAGCTGGCGAACCGTGCCGTAGTTGTGAAGGATCTCGCCGATGATCTTGCGGTTAGGTATGTTGACGACGGAACGGTCGGTGTGCATCAGCTTCGTTGAAAGCAACTCAATGTCGGTGACCTGCCCGTAGACTCCGAGCAACTCGATGTACTCGCCAACCCGATAGGGTTTGGTGAAGATGATGGTTAAGCCGGCAATCATGTTGCCGAGCATCCCCTGCATCGCGAGACCGAGCCCGACGCCGGCCACACCGAGGGCGGCGATGATCGGCGCGATCTGGACTCCAAACTTGTCCAGCGCCAGCACAACGGCGAGGGCGAAGACAAGCAGCTTGACGGCCCGCACGATCAGCGCGCGGATCGGAGGTTCCAGGTCGTGCTTCTCCAGCCAGCGCCTCGAGATCTTGCCGACCCAGCCAGCCACCAACGCCCCGACGATGAGAATGATGATGGCGCCGAGAATCTGAAAGCCGTAGAGGAGGAGGAAGTTTTCGGCGGCCTCCCGAGCCTTTTCGAGATTCATGGCGGGCCCATCGCTATGAGGACGCCGACCGACTTTAGCGAGACCGCCTTGAATTCGATCACGAACTTCGGCATTGGGATCTCCCTCTGCGTCTGAATCCTAGGCATGCCGCGGCGGCAATTTCAAGGCAGCCCCTCCAGGAAGGCGAGTTAGGATGACGCGCTAAGGCTTCGATGCGTGGGGGGGTCCCCGATCGGGTAGCGAGTTTCCGCGACAGTTTCCGCGAACCTGCTGGCAAAGGCTGCCCCGAGGCTTAGCCGGCCGCAAGCAACCAGTTGAGCGAACCGGTTCGGCAAGAACGACTTCACGGCGGCATGCGGCAGCCTGTTGGCGGAAGCGTGTTGGAGTCGAAGCCAGTCGGAGGAGGACCGAACCTCGAGGAATTCCGCGACTTTGTCAGCTTGGGGGGCCGACTTGTCAGCGAACCGTTAGGGAAATCATGACGAGTACTCATCTCGATTTCCGCCGCGCGGCCACCAGCGAGTACTTCGCCGAAATGACGTTATGGTCGTCGGCCTCAGCAACGTTTTATAGTTCCTAGCCTCCCCAACGAAAGGTAGGAAGTCATCGCCATCGTTGTCTTGGCTTGGCCGACATAGTCCTTGTCGCGGCCCGAACGGGCGTAGGCTTCTCCGAACAGGAGGCCCCGTCATGAACAAGGTACGAAGGATCCCTCGGCTCCTCGGCACCTCGATGCTGGCCATGCTCTGCTCCAGCCTCGGGAATGCTCAGGTGCGTTCCTTGCACACCATGCTTCCGACCACGACGATTGCTCCCAAAGAGTTCGGGACGATGGACTACGTGTACACCGCGATCTCGGGCCTATCGTTCAACGGCCAGTCGTTTTACACCGGCCCTCTGCTCAGCCGCCAACCGCCGGAAAATGTGGATACGCACTATTACGCCACGCTGAATATTCCTCTTGGTGCCGTGATCGATTACATCGGCCTCGACAACTGGAACGATGGCACGCCCGCTGTGATGGGGCTGGCCTTGTACGAAAATGGGAACCTCATCGCCGGTATCTCGAGCACGCCACACACGTATTTCGCGCTGGACGCCAACCAAAACGCAATCGGGTTTCTGTACACAGGAAACGCGGTTGAAAGGCCATATCTGGTCCTCGACATTGAGGTTGCCCCCAGTCCCAACATCCAGTACTTCCTCGGAGCGCAGGTCGCCTGGCGAAGGACTGTGAGCCCGGCTCCGGGGACTGCGACCTTCAACGACGTGCCGACGACTCATCCGTTCTTCCAGTACATCGAAGCGATACACGCCGCGGGTATAACGGCCGGCTGCGGCGGCGGCAACTTCTGTCCCGACCAGCCGATCACTCGCAAGCAGGAAGCGGCATTCATCGCTAAGGCGCTCGGGCTTCATTGGCCGCACTAGAGGAGGGATCCGAAATGCGCTCGCTCGGCTCGCCGCTGACGCGCCGACCGTTAGGCCGCGCTGGTTGCAGTCAGCCGTTCCTTCCGTTGTCGCGGTGTGTGGTGTGGTTGAAATCACTATCGCGAGAAGGTTCGGGCGGCGGTCCGCGCGTCGCGTCTCTCGCCCATGGAGGCCATGCGGTAGGTCACCTGTCGCGGCACCCCGCGCGTTGCGAGTCGCTAGTTCCTCTCGGCCGCGCCAGTCTTGGTTATCTTGACTACCATCACGGGAGCGGACCAGGTCTTGCCGTCCTCCGACATCTCGACCGTGAATCGGTAGCCGGTGGGCGATTCTTCAACGAGGACGGTACGGACTTTGATCGTCTTCCCGTTCATTTCGCTCTCTGTGTTGAATGTCCACGTCTTGCCCTCCACCGTCCCTGTGACGTGACTCTTTTGACCCACGCTGTTGTACCCGTCCCAGGTGTATACCTTCGCCCCGGCGTCGTAGCCCATCACGGTCGTGCTGCCCATCTTGCCCAGCGACCATGATGAAGAGTCAACCAAAGGCAGCAGGCAAGGCGGCCTCCAAACTCATCGGCGAAAGGATTGCCGAGTTGGGTGACTGGAGAGGCGATACGCTAGCAAGGATGCGCGCCCTCATCAGGGAGGCCGACCCTGATGTTGTGGAAGAGTGGAAGTGGATGGGGACCCCGGTATGGTCCCATGACGGGGGCATCTGCACGGGAGAGTCGTACAAGTCGATAGTGAAGCTGACCTTCTTTAAGGGCGCTTCCTTGAAAGATGCTGCCAAGCTCTTCAACTCGAGCCTTGACGGGAACGCAAGGCGCGCCATCGACATTCACGAGGGTGAGGAGATTGACGCGAATGCGTTCAAGGCGCTCATCCGCGCGGCCGTCGCTCTCAATACTTCTGGCGGAAAGAAGTCCACGAAACGCAAGTGAGCGTTCTAGTCGAACCCACACCGGTCGCGATTCGCGCGATCCACACGGTGAGTGCAGCTCTGAGCCGCGATCCGAAACCGCCCGACTTTCGCTCCACCGAGAGGGAAAAGGGGTCACGCCTCTCGACGTAACCCCTTGATTTGCTTGGTTGCGTTGGCGACCGAAAAGTAACAAGCCCAGGCCGCCCAACGGGCCACAGCACGCCGAGGCGATTGCCAGGTACGGCCTGCCATCCTGAATCAAAGGCCATCCCTTGCCGTGGATGAGAAGGATACCCAGCACTTCGAGTCAGGCATCCATCGCCCCCGCGGCTCCGATGAGTCGCAACCCCTAGAGTCGACGCCAGTGTAAGAAAGCGAAATAACGCGACCCGATCAAACGTTCGAGTCGTCGATTCGCGTCCCAGGTAGCCGAATGGTCGCCCGACATTTGAACCGAGCATTACGTCTCCGCGATCGGCCGAAGACTGCCAGACTTGTGCGTCGCCTTGAGTCGCACGTGGGTTGGTACACTGCCACGTCCATGCATCCGGTAGACCTTTCGTCCTTCGAGCCTGGCAAGGCGGCAAAGCCAGACATGCCCGGCAATTCGCGTGAGCAGTTGTGAGCTACGCAGCCCTTTTTCGATCCGCGCTGGTTGCGTTGCTCCGGAACAAGATGCGAAGCCTCTTGACGATCCTGGGAATCACGATCGGGATCGCAGCGGTGATCTGCGTCGTCGCCATCGGTAAGGCGGGGCAAGCCCGGGTCGAGCAGCAACTCGCCAATCTCGGTGACAACTTCGTCTGGATCGAAGCCGGCGGACGCGCCATCAATGGCGTGCGCACGG
>JBASRI010000100.1:0-5743 GCA_049273755.1 Thermoanaerobaculia bacterium | reverse complement strand
GGACTACAACGCGGACTACATTCAGTCGTTCTTCGATGAGGGGTATACGGCGGGGTGCGGGGGAGGCAATTTCTGTCCGACGGCGGTGCACACGCGGGGGCAGACGGCGGTGTTTATCCTGAAGGGGATTCACGGGACGGGCTACGTGCCGCCGCCGTGCGGTTCGACGCACGTGTTCGACGACGTGCCGTGTCCGCCGACGGCGGGGGCGCCGTTCGGGGACTGGATCGGGCAGTTGTTCACGGAGGGGATCACGGCGGGCTGCGGCGGGAACCGTTACTGCCCGAACGCGGGCATCCCGAATCAGCAGATGGCGGTGTTTTTGGTGAGGAGCTTCGGTCTCCCGCACTTGTGAGGCGAGCTCCGGCCGTTGGGCCGATGGGCGTGGCGTTTCGCCGCGCCTTTTTTGTCTGCCTTATTGCATTGAACTTCCTGACGAGGAACCGGCCGCCAGAGCCAGACAGAACAGCAGCCTGAAGCGCGGGGAGTCTATTTCGGGGAGGGACAGTATGTCGCCCGGTTCTCGGGCCCTTCCCAGACGGTGACCTCCGCTACGCGGGCCGAGCCGAGCGCGCCGGAGGTTTCCAGCCGCTCGGCGAAAAAGCGGGCGAGGTTCTCGGCGGAGGTGTTGCGCCCGGCGAAGGCCGGGTGCTGGTTGATGTAGGCGTAGTCCAGCTCCTTCGCGATGGCATCGAGCGCCTTCTTCGCGGGGACGAAGTCCACGGCGAGGTCGTAACGCCGGAGCTTTTCGGCTTCGAGGACGGCCTCCACCCTGTACGAATGCCCGTGGAGCGGCTCGGGGCCGCCTTCGTAGTCGAGGAGGTTGTGCGCGGCCTCGAAGCGGGCCGCGACCGTCACGCGGTAGGGCATCAGCTCAGGACGGTGGCTTCGCGCACGATCGACATCGACGCCTGCTCCGCCTGCGGGATCGCTAGCAGCGTCTCGAGCACCTTCTTTGCCGTGGCCGTCTCACCCGCCGTCTGATCCAGGTTCGTCTCGAAGGAGAGCCGCGTCCCATCCGTGCCGGCCTGGAGCGAGAGGGCGCGCAGGGCCGGCATGGCGTCTCTCCAGCCGTTGGCGACTGCCTCGGTCGCGCGCTGCACCTGGTCCTCCGAGTCGAGTCGGACCGTGTAGCGGGCGGACTTGACCGCCCTCGCCAGCGAGGGCTGGCCGGGGGCAAGCTCCTGCACCTGCAGGACCGCCAGGCCCGGCGGCAGCTTCGCGTTGATGCGCGCAACGGCATCCTCCGGGAAGGGAGCGTTGCCGTCGACGTCGAACACTTCGTGCCGGCTCTCGAGCCCGAGCGCCAGCGCCGGGCCCATCGAGAGCTTCATGTGCGGGTTGAACCCCTCCGTGTAGCGCGCGGGCAGACCCGCCGCCCGGATCGCGCGCTCGAGCACGTCCATCGTGTTGCGGTGCGACAGGAACCGCGCGTCGCCCGTCTTCGAGAACTCCACCCGATGCCGGAAGACGCGCTCGGGCTGCCGGCCGCGGTCGCGCGAGGCCGGCTCGAGGTCGGGCATCGCCTTCTGCCGGTACGCCGCGCCCTTGGCGGGCTCCCGGTACGCGGCGGGATCGGTGGTTCGAACACCCGCAGGGGCGGGACTCGTCCCAGCCCAAGCGGGCATCGAGCGCGCCAGCACCGTGTCCTCTCCGTTGCCCGGCACGCCACAGGCGTAACAGTGGCCCCACTTGCAGTCCTCGGTGCGCATCTCCTTCTTGGCCTTGAGGAGCTCGATCTGGAGCCAGCGCTTCTTGATCGACACGTCGAGCACGTCCCAGGGAAGAGTCTCCTCGAGCCCGTACTCGCGCAGGTACGACTCTTTGGGGATCCCTTCGGCGTCGAAGGCAGCCATCCACAGGTCGTGGCGGAAGTGTTCGCTCCAGCCGTCGAAGCGCACGCCGGATCTCCAGGCCGTGTGGAGAACGTGGCCCATCCGGCGGTCGCCGCGGGAGAGCGCGCACTCGATCTCGGCCTCGCGCGGCTCGTGCCACTTCATCTTCGCGCCGCGCACGCGGCGGAAGCGGTCCTTGAGGTACGCGAGCTTCCTCTCCAGGGTCTCGACGCCGTCGAACGGCGCCCACTGGAAGGGCGTCCACGACTTCGGCACGAAGGAGCCGACCGAAACGTTGACGTTCTTGCGGCCGTGCTTGCGTCCCTGCGCGAGGATGGCTTCGACGAGCGTCACGAGATCGTCGAGATCGGCCTGGGACTCGGTCGGAAGGCCGATCATCGTGTAGACCTTGATGAGGTCCCAACCCCGACCGAACGCGACGTCGGCGGCCGCGATCATGTCGGCGTTGGTGAAGGTCTTGTTGATGACGCGGCGCAGGCGGTCCGAGCCCGTCTCCGGCGCGAACGTGAAACCGGACTTGCGGACCTCGGAGACGGCGTCGGCCAGGCCCACGGAGAAGGCCTCCGCGCGGAGCGACGGCAGCGAGATCGAGACCCGTTGGTCGGAAAGCTGCGGCGCCAGGCACTTCACCAGCGGCTCGATCTGCGAATAGTCGGCGGTCGAGAGCGACAACAGGCCCACTTCGCTCCAGCCCGACTCGGCGATGAAGGTCTTCGTCATCGCGGCCACGTCGCCCGGGTCGAGCTCGCGCACGGGACGGTACCAGTAACCCGCCTGGCAGAAGCGGCAACCCTGCGTGCAGCCGCGCATGACCTCGAGGCCCAGGCGGTCCTGCACGATCTCCACCGAGGGCACCATGGGCTTGTCGGGGTAGTAGTCGGGCTTCAGCACCCGGACCCACGTCCGCTTGGCCTGGCGCGGCGCGCGAGCGTCGTTGGCCTCGATCGCCGCGATCGTGCCGCCGGCGTGGTAGGTCACGTCGTAGAGCGAGGGCACGTAGATTCCTTCGATCTGCGCGAGCGCCACCAGGAGCTCCCGCCGCGAGAGTCCCTTCGCCCGTCCATCCCGGTAGGCGTCGAGGAAACGGTTCAGCGCCTCCTCGGCGTCGCCGATGAGGAACGCGTCGAAGAAGTCGGCGATGGGCTCCGGGTTCGCCGTGCAGGGCCCGCCGCCGAGGACGATGGGGTCCGATTCGCGGCGGTCCTTCTGCCAGACGGGGAGATTCGCGAGGTCCAGCATGTTCAGGATGTTCGAGTAGTTCAGCTCGGCCTGAAGCGAGAAACCCAGCACGTCGAAATCGGCGGCCGGAGCGAAGGATTCGGTCGAGAAGAGCGGGATGCCGCGCTCCCGCATCTTCGCCTCCAGGTCGACCCACGGCGCGTAGACCCGCTCGCAGGCGAATTCCTCCCGGCGGTTGACGAGCTCGTACAGGATCTTCAGGCCCGTGTGGCTCATCCCGATCTCGTACGTGTCCGGGAAGGCGAGCGCGAGCGTCACGGAGGCTTTGCCGAGGTCCTTGCGCGTGACGTTGCGCTCCAGGCCGATGTAGCGGCCGGGCTTCTCCACCAGCGGGAGGAGCGGATCGAGTTGGGGGCGCAGCGACCGATAGCGCATGGAACGGGTGATTCTACCTTTTCAGATGTACTTGAATCCGCTCCCGGTATTGAGGAGCACGACCCGCTCACGGGAGTCCAGGCGGCCGGCGGATTGCAGGAGCTTGGCCCCGGCCCAGGCGGCTCCGCCCTCGGGCGCCGCGAAGATCCCCTCGGCGGCGCCGATCTCGTCGCAGGCGCGACGCATCTCGTCGTCGGTCACTGCGAGCGCGACTCCGCCCGACGCCCGGACGTACCGCAGGATCAGGTAGTCGGCGAACGGCTTCGGGACGCGCAGGCCCGAGGCGTACGTGTGCGCGTTCGGGAACTTCTCGGAGGTTTCCCGGCCCTCGGCGAAGGCCTTCGGGATGGGCGCGCAACCCTCGGCTTGCACGGCGAACATCTTCGGCCGCTTGCCGCCGATCCAGCCCATCTCCTCCATCTCATCGAAGGCCTTCCACATCCCGATCAGCCCCGTTCCGCCGCCCGTGGGATAGAGGATCGCGTCGGGCAGCTCCCAGCCGAAGTCCTCGGCCAGCTCGTAGCCCATCGTCTTCTTGCCTTCGACACGGTAGGGCTCCTTCAAGGTCGAGACGTCGTGCCACCCTTGCCGGGCCGCGCGCTCGTCGACCAGGCGCCCGCAGTCGTCGATCAGGCCCTTCACGAGCGTAACCTTCGCGCCGTAGCGCTCGCACTCGATGCGGAACGGCGCCGGCGTGTCCTCGGGCATGAAGACGTGGCACTCCAAGCCGGCCCGCGCGGCATAGGCGGCCGCGGCGCCTCCGGCGTTGCCCGCCGTCGGCAGCGCGATCTTCGTGTAGCCGAGCTCTTTCGCCTTGGAGACCGCGGCCGAGAGTCCGCGCGCCTTGAAGGAGCCGGTGGGGTTGCCCGACTCGTCCTTGATCCAGAGATCCGAAAAGCCGGCGCCGGCGCCGAGGCGCCGTGCGGCGAGCATCGGCGTTCCGCCCTCGCCGAGCGTGACGATGTTGGACGGATCTTCGACGGGCATCATCTCGCTCCAGCGCCAGATGGTGCGCGGGCGCTCGGACGCCGCGTCGCGATCCAGGCGCCGGGGGTGATAGCGCGCGAAGAGCGCCGCGCCGCACGCGGTGCAGACGTTCACGCGGCGGTCTCGCTCGTACTGCGCGCCGCAACGCGTGCAGGTCAGGTGCGCGAAGGTGGAGAGCACGGGTCGGACGCTACACCGTGAGCAGAGGCGCGGCAATCGCCGGCGCAAACCGGACGGGGTACGCCTCGAAGGATAGCACCTTTCTCGCGTGCGAAGGATTCTTGATTCTTCGCGCCGGGGAGCGATAATCGCTGCGGCATGGAATTCTCGGATCACCTCCGCGAGATGCTCAAGGAGCTGGGCCAGGCGATCAACGAGTCGATCTCCGGCTCGGGCCGCGTGCACGACTCGATCCAGAAGATCCGCGACGAGGGCTACAACCTCTACATGGTTCTCGACGCGAAGGTCGGGGTCAACAAGCGCGAGGCGAAGGCCGCGCGCGGATCGCGCCGCGCTTCGGCCGAGCCGGAGGAGCCGAGGCACGCGGGGGAACGGGCCGCATTCCGCATCAACCTCAAGGACCTTCGTTTCCTGAAATCGCTCGGCATCGACCCGACCCGCAAGGTCCGGACGCGGCGCGCGCCCGTCCGCCGGTCGTCGAAGTAGCTTCCCTCCGGGCGCCTCCCGTACCCTGCCGCCGGACACCCGTTAGACTGCGGCGATGAGTGCGTCGTTCGACCCGCTCGCAGCGTCGCCGGCCGGCTGGGAGGCCTTCGCGGCCCAGCGGGAGCTGCCGCGCTACCGTGGGAGGCAGATCTTCGACGCCCTCCACCGGCGCGGGCGGCGCGACTACGCGGCGATGACCGAGCTACCCGCCGCGCTCCGGCAGAGCCTGGAGCGGGAGGCGCCGATCCGGCTCCCGGAGATCGCCCGGCGGGACGAGTCCGCCGACGGCAGCGTGAAGTTCGGCCTACGCCTCGAGGATGGCGCGCTGATCGAGGCCGTGTACATGCCGGGCGAAGCGGGGCGATCCGAGGTCAACGAGTTCGCCGACGCGCGGGCCGAAACGAGGTCTCAGGCCTCAGGTCTCAGGTCTCAGGTCGGGAAGAAAACGCCGCCGGCGGAGAAGTTCACGGTCTGCCTCTCGTCCCAGACCGGTTGCGCCGTCGACTGCGCGTTTTGCGTGACGGGGCGGCTGGGCGGCGGACGGAATCTGTCGGCCGGCGAAATCCTCGGGCAGCTCTACGCCCTGCTCGCCAACGCCGGGCGGTCGACCGAGGGCCTGC
>JBASRI010000076.1:0-7221 GCA_049273755.1 Thermoanaerobaculia bacterium | reverse complement strand
GCGATCAAGCGGCGCAGCCGCGCCGCCGCCATCGCCCGCTTCGACCAGGCGCGCGACCACGACCCCTTCATCGACTTCTGGTTCAGCGACGACGCGCGGTTCCGCATCAAGGACATGGTCGCGAGGCTCTCGAGCAAGGCGGCCTCCTAGAAGCACGCCTCGTGATCCCCGTCGACGAGATCCTCGAGGCCCTCGACCTCTCGCGGGCGCAGCCCGGGAGCGGCTTTCTGGAAGCGCTCTTCGCGCGCTTCAACGCGAAGGTGCCCTTCGAGAACGCCTCGAAGATCGTGCGCGACGCGAAGACGGCGAGCCCCGAGGAAAAGCCGCGCACGCCCCACGTCTTCTGGAGCGAGCACCTCGAGCGCGGCGCAGGCGGGACCTGCTTCGCGCGGGTCGCGGCCTTCCAGGCGCTGCTCGACGGGCTCGGATTCCAGACGCGCAAGCTCCTCGGGAGAGTCGAGAGCGACGAGGATCACGCGGCGTTGCTGATCTCGACACCGGCGGGGGAGACCATCGCGGACGTGGGCTTTCCCCTTCCGGCGCTCCTGCCGGCGCGCGCGGGCCGCGTCGAGACGGCAGTGACCGACCTCGAGGCTTCGCCCACGCCGCGAGGGCTCCGGGTCGCCTTTTCGGGCGGCATGCCCGAGGGACCGCGCGAGATCGAGATCTTCTTCGATCCGGTGACCGACGAGCGCTACCGCACGCTCTGGCGCGGCACGTTTCGACCGGGCGCGCGGTTCCTCGAGAGCGTCGGCCTGCGAAAGGATGCGGGGAACCGGACCGTGTCCTTCGCGCGCGGGACGCTGCGGGTGGACGACCGTCACTCGCGCCTGGAGCTGCCGCTTCTCGCCGACCGCGCCGCGGCACTATCGGAGGTCTTCGGGATCGACGCCGAGCTGCTAGGCGAGGCGCTCACGATCGCGGGCGACCCGGCCCCGGCGGGAACCGAAGCGACCCTGACTGCCTACCTCGAAACCGATCGCACCGCGTCGGAGGCGTATTCCGCGATCGCAACTCCGGAAGGCTATCGGAAGCTCCTCGAAGGCGTGGCTGAAGTCGTCGCGGAGGAGCGGACCGCGTCGGGGTTTCGCCTGGAGCTGGGAGCGCCGGGAGGAGGAGACGCTTCGCCGCGCCTTTCCGAGGAGGTCGTCGCGGAGGAGAGCCGCCTCCGGCTTTCGATCCTGCGTAAGACCCCGGCGGCTGAGTTTCGCTCCAGCTTTCGCGCCGAGACGCGGGGCGGCTCGACCTGGCTGTTGCGCGAGGCCGCGCTCTCCGGAAGCCGCGAGGATCTTCTCCGCAACGACGCGCTGCGCGGCCGGCTGGCCGGCACGCTGGCGGTGGACTTGTTGGCTTGGGCGAGGTTGCTCTGACGAGGTCTCAAGTCTCAAGTCTTAGGTCTCAAGTCGGGGCCCGACCTGGGACCTGGGACCTGGAACCTGAGACGGCGACTTAGAACCGAAACGATCGCTCGGAGTCGAGCAGTCTCAATCGAGGTTCACCGAGCGCCTCCACCTCCCGGCGGATGCGCGAGAGCGAGGGCGGTTTCATGTGGTACAGATAGACCGGCACTTTCGGCGGGGCCTTGACGAGCTCGCGGGAGAGCAGCCGCGGCGTCAGGTGACAGGAGGCGCGGGCCACCGCGCCCTGGCCGTCGGAGAACGAGACCTCGAGGAAGATCGCCTTGAGCGTGCGGCAGCGCTGGGCCTCCGCCCAGATGCGCTCGGTCGGCATCGTATCGCCCGAAAAGAGGACGGCGCGGCCCGGCCGTGACACCAGATACCCGTACGCCGGCACGACGTGGTCGACCGGCAGCGCCGTGAAGCGGACCCCTCCGGCGCGAAAGGGCCTTCCGACAGGGACGGGCGAGAGCACCACCGTGGGCTTGCGGCGCGACGGCAGGCGCGTGAAGTCCGGCCAGGTCGAGTCGTTGAACACGTGGCGCGAGAGCACCGCGAGCACCGGTGCCGGAGCAAGCAGCTCGAGCGGCGTCTCTCTCCCGTAGAGGTTCTCGACCAGGAAGGGGAGCGAAGCCACGTGGTCCAGGTGCGCGTGCGTCAGGACGACCCGCCGGATCCGTCTCTGGGCCGCCAGAGGGAGCGATTCGGTTAGGGCTCCGGCGTCCAGGGCCGTGTCGCCGTCGATCAAGAACGTCGTCATGCGGTAGCCCGGCGCGGAACCGCCGTAGGGCCCGAGGACGCGGACCGCGAGCGATCTTCTTGCCACCGTGCAGCGATTGTAAGGGACAGAAGGCAGGCGGAAGGAAACAGGCGGCGGGAAGAAGGCGTCCTGCCTCCTGCCTCCTAGAATTCGGGGCCGATGTAGAAGAAGAGCTTGAACCCCGACTGGCTCTGCTTGAAGTCCCACAGCTTGGCGAAGTCGAAGTGGAGCGGTAGACCCAGGAAGTTGGTCTGGACGCCGAAGCCCCAGTCCGAGAACCCGCCCACGGAGCCGTTGCATCCCTGCGGGAAGCCGTTGCCGCACAGCCTGTGGTTGCTCCAGAACTGGAAGGGCTGGTTCTTCAAAGCCGCGCCGCCGACGTCGATGAAGGCCTTCCCGCGGATCTCGCGGAAGCCCAGTATCGGCGTCGCGAGCAGGTCGATCAGGGGAAACCGGAATTCCAGGTTGAAGAACCCGGCGCTGTTGCCGAAGATCCCGTAGTAGGGCAGGGCGCGAATGGTGTCGAGTCCTCCGAAGGCGAGCACGTCCGGAAGGTTGCCCGTGGAGCGGAACCCGTACAGCCGCGCGGCCAGAAGCGAGCGCCGCGTGATCTTGAAGTAGTGACGCAGGTCCAGGGCGAGGTCCAGGGTGAGTGTGGAGCCGCTCTGGCCTGGGAGCTTGGTTCCCTGGATGTAAGGAGCCCAGTTCGCCTCGAAGGAGAGCCTGCGTCCGGAGATCGGCCCGAAGAACTCGTACTGGGTCGTGTCGCCCACGAACCGCGCGCCGATGCGCGGGTAGTTGTTGGTGGTCGGGATCCCGACGATCTGGTTGTTCGCCGTATCGAAGACCGGGTAACCGTCGTACTGGCGGGAGATGAAGCCCAGCGTGCCCTCCAGGCGGTAGTAACGGTTGAAGGGATACGTCCCGAAGATGTCGCCGCCCGTGAACCGGTAGGCGCTGCGGGTGCGCACGACCGCGCCCGTGCTGTTGTTGATGGCGAGGTAGTACTGCCGCTGGTCGAATCCCTCGATGCCTTTCTGAAAACGTTGAGTCAGGTCCGTGTACTGCAGCAGGATGTTCGTGAAGGAGGAGACCGTCTGGAGCACGGCGACGAGACGGCGATCCCCGAGGTTGTCCCCGAAGGTCAGGATGGTGTTGGAAAGAAACGTCTGGTCCGTGCTGATGCCGGCCAGGATCTGCGCGTCCTCCAGGATCAGCTTGCGGCTGGGCTTCTTGGTGATCTTCTCGGGATCGACGGCGACCTCGATCGAGGGCTGGTAGGGAGCGATCGTCGCCGGGCCGGCCGGGGACGGGGCCGGGTTGACGTCCGCCAGCTTCTTGAAGGGCTTCTTGGCGTCCGTGACGTAGAGCGTGAACCGGCGCTTGTAGTACGCCGAGAAGACCAGGCGCTCGGTCCCGTCGCGGGCGACCAGGACCGCCGGCGAGAAGCAGCCTCCCACCACGTTGCTGTAGAGGGTCGTCTCGCCGTTGTCGAGGTTGACCGCGTAGATGTTGTAGATGCCGCCGTCGCGGTCCGAGGTGAAGAAGAGCCGCTTTCCGTCGGGCGAGAGCGAGGGGTCCTCGTCGTTCCAGTCGCCGTAGGTGATCTGCTCCCGCGAGCCCGCAACCCCGGGCCGGAAGCGGAAGATCTTCGCGGTCGTCCCCTGGACGCTCGAGTAGTAGATCCATTGGCCGTCGGGCGAGTAGGCCGGGGCGAAGTCGAAGGCGTCGTCCTGGGTCAGGTTGGTGATGGCCTTGGTCGTCAGGTCGTAGTCGAAGATGTCGGCGTGGCCGCCCTGGACCCCGTGGAAGGCCACCTTCCGGCCGTCCGGCGAAAAGGCCGGGTTCAACTGCTGGTCGATCCCCGGCATCGGAACCATCTCGCGGATCTTCCCGTCGAGGGCGTTCAAGAGCAGCAGCTCCCGTCCCCGTTCGCGGCGCACGAAGAGCGCGAGCGTGTTTCCGTCGGGGGCCACGGCGAGGTCCACGCCGCCCACGGGGCCCGTCGTCAACCACTGCGCGACGATGTACTCGTAGTCGGTCTTGAAGCCCTTGGTCAGGTTCTTGAAGAGCTTGCGCTCGCGGCTCGAGAAGATCACGACGTTGGCGTCCTCGCCCAGGGTCGAGATGGCGGCGCCCAGGTCGCCGGAGGGGAAGGGCCGCACCGAGAGCTCGGCCGACTGGTCCTCGGTCAGGCGCACGCGGTCGCCGAAGTCGATGGGCTCGCCCTTCTCCGTCAGGATCTTGATGTAGCGCTGACGGAGGTAGCGCCGGAACTTGACGTCGAACTCCTCGGCCGACACGTTGAACGTCCGCTTCAGGACCCGGTCCACGGAGGGGCCGAGCTGGCCGCGATACTCGAACACCAAGTCCCGCACTCCATCCTTGCCCCACTCGGCCTCGACGAAGTCGAAGACTGCGTGTCCAAAACGGTAGGCGAAGAACCCATAGATGCCGCGCTCGGCGATCTCGGGGACTTGGTCGGCCAGCACCGCGTCCCGCAGGACCATCTTGTCCTTGCTGGTCTCGTCCTTGCCGAAATAGGAGGCCATGCCCTCGGTGAACCACTGCGGCGTGTTGGAGGTCAGAGCGCGAAGGAAGTTGCCGCCGAACAGGATCTCGAACTGGAAGACGTGGGTCAGCTCGTGCGCGATGAGCTTCGAGAGCTCGATTTCCGGCAGGTCCACGGGCAGGACCATTCGATTGCGCGTCGGCAGGGCGAAGGCCCCGACGGCCTCCGGGATGAAGTAGGGCAGGGTGTTGGTCTGCTCGAACTCCGAGTGCGTGGCGTAATAGATGATGTTGATGGGCTTGGGGATCTGGAAGTTCAGATCGCGCGAGATCTCGTCGTAGGCGCTTTCGGCGTAGGACGCGACCTTCTGGAGGGAGACCTGCTCGCGGTCGTAGAAGTAGATGACGAAGTGCGTGGACTTGTAGGTCTGCCAGGGGAACTTGTCGTAGACGATCTTGTTCTGGCCGAAGTACGTGTAATAGGGCGTGATGACCTGCCCCGCCGCGGGTGCGGTCAGGGCGGCGCCGAGAGCCAGTGCGACAAGGATTTTCTTCATGGGTGCCCCAGGACGTCAGTCCTTGAAGATGTACCGTTCCGCCTCGCGGTCGCGGGCGACGAAGGTGTTCAGGATCTGATTCTCGAGCGAGAAGAGATTCTCGAAGAGCCCCTGGAGCTCGTCGGCCTTGCGGCTGCTGGTCTGGCGGAAGTCCTTGAACTCGTCCTGAAGGAGCTTCTCGCCGGTGCGCCCGTCGAATACGAGGAACACGATGTCGAAGAGAAACCCGGTCTGCTCGACGTAGACCTGGCGGTAGTACGTGCGACCGTCGATGGGGGAGGTGTACTCCTCGGTCTTGTAGCCGGAACGGTCCTCGACCTTGAACTCGAGGCTGCCGGAGACCACGATCTCCGCGTTCGTCTGCGCCCCGACGGATGCCCAGAACTCCTGGGCGCGGGCGAGCTCCGTCAGGCTCTGCGTGGGGAGCTTGACGTCGGGCGGCGTCTCGACGATCTCGAACTTGGTCTTCTTCTCGAGCTGTTTCTTCAAGAACCGGTGGAACTCGCCCTGGAGGTCGACGTTCTGCAGCCGTTTGTCCCGCGCCTTTTCGGCGTCCGTGACCAGGATGAACGGCGCCAGCGCGATCCGCTCGTTGCCGCGCAGAGGCAGCTTCGCCTTCAGCGGGAGGCGCAGCTTCACCTGCTCCGGGCTCGCCAAAGCAGGCGACGCCCCGGCGAGCGCGGCCATGACGAGGGCCGCCGCGCGCAGCCTACGGAGCACTGGCCGCCTTCCCCGTGGTCTTCGTGTACGAGGTGTAGAACTCGGCGAAGCGCGCGTAGTTGCGCCGGATGTAGTTGTTGTTGGGATCGAGCTCCAGGGCCCGCTTGTACTCGGAGAGAGCGCGCGCGAAATCGCCGTTGGCTTCCAGCGCCACCGCCAGGTTGTTGTGGGCGTGGGCGTTGCCCGGATCTTTCGCGATCGCCTGCTCATAGCGGAACGCGGCCTCGCGCCACAAACCTCGTTTCGCGACGTTGGTGCCGAATCGCAGCTGCGTGTCGGCGCGCTCGGGGTGGGAGTACGAGGCGCAGCCCCCCGCGACAAGAACAAAGGTGAGAACCAACGTGCGGCCGCGACTCAAGCTCTTGCCTCCGCTTCCCCGGTCGGGTGGCTATTATAGGTTTGCTCTCGATTCGCAATCGGGGATTTGTCGCTCGTCCCCATGAAACGGATGAGAGGTACGTTAAAGCCGTGAGCCCCGACTCCCTGGCGCGTGTCGCCGCGATCTCCTGGTCGCGGGCGGGGGTCACGCCGCAACGGCTGTGGCCCGCGCTGCGCGGACGCGGCGGCGTCGAGGCCCTTTTGTCCTCGGACGAGGAAGAACTGTCCCAAATCCTTGGCACCCGCGAGCGCGCGCGAGCCGTCCTGCAAGCCCCCGCGGACGCGCAGGCGCTGCGCTGGGCGGCGGAGGTGGAGCGTACGGGAATCCGGATCGTGACGGCCTTCGACCCGGAGTACCCCGACCTGCTGCGCGAGATCGCAGACCCGCCGCTGCTGCTCTTCACCCTCGGGCGCATCGAGCGGCTGCGGCTGCCGGCCGTGGCGATCGTGGGCTCCCGCGACGCCTCGCGCTACGGCCGGGACGCGGCGTGGCGGCTGGCACAGGAGCTCTCGGGCGCGGGCGTGACGGTGGTTTCGGGCTTTGCCCGCGGCATCGACGCGGCCGCGCACGAGGCCGCGCTGGAGGGGCCGGGCGGCACCGTGGCTGTTCTGGGATGCGGGCTCGACGTGGACTATCCGCGCGAGCACCGGCGCCTGAGAGAGAGGCTCTGCGCCGAGGGGCTTCTGATCTCCGAGCACCCGCCGGGGAGTGAGCCCCGTCCCCAGAATTTTCCGATCCGCAATCGGATCATCGCCGGGCTCTCCTCCGGCGTCGTGGTCGTCGAGGCCTCGCGGCGGTCGGGCTCGCTCATCACGGCCCGGCTCGCGGCCGACTTCGGGCGCGACGTGTTTTCCGTACCGGGCTCCATTTTTTCGGAGACGTCGGCCGGCACGCACG